>NZ_JBNFOF010000130.1:0-9120 GCF_057364645.1 Janibacter sp. CFPM2_SD2 | reverse complement strand
GACGCCGTGACGAGCGGCTGCGGGCCGCGGGCCACGACCCCCGGCAGTCCGACCCTGCTCGTCGCCGGCGGGTCGAGCTCCGGGCAGGCCGGGCAGAGCATCCGTCGGCTGCTCGACGCGCACCCGCGCGAGGGCTGGCTGACCATGACCCTCGCTGCGCCCCGCGCCGGTGCCGCACGGGGCCGGCTCGTCGTGCCGGCCACCCTCGCGGAGGGTGTGCTGCACGACAGGGTGGCCGCCCTCGCCGAGGCGAACGGTGCCCCCTTCATCCCGGGGGGACTGGCCGACACCGACGCCGTCGCACGCCTCGTCCTGCACCGCGTCCTCGGCTGAGGCCGGCGCCCGCGGCACTTTGCGTGCGCGGGAATCCCTTGTGGTGCACCGTGGTTGTCGCACCGGGGACGACAAGGAGCGGACGATGATGATGAACAGCACCTGGGGGCTCATGCAGTCGATGAGCCGGGGTGACTCGGTGACCTCGACACCGCTGCCCAAGGGCACCGCCAGGCGGGTCCTCGGCTACGCGGCGCCCTTCAAGGGCACCATCGCGGCCTTCCTCGGGCTCGTCGCCGTCGGCTCGATGACCGTCGTGGCCGTGCCACTGCTCCTGCAGCGCCTCATCGACGACGGGGTCACGCCGCAGGACCGGCAGGTCGTCGTCGTCATCGCCCTGCTCGTCGCCGCGATCGCCGTCGTCGAGGCCGTGACGAGCCTCGTCCAGCGGTGGCTGTCCGCGCGCATCGGCGAGGGGCTGATCCACCTGCTGCGCACCGAGGTCTTCGCCCACGTGCTGCGCCAGCCGATCGCCTTCTTCACCCGCGCGCAGACCGGTGCCCTCGTCAGCCGGCTCAACAGCGACGTCATCGGGGCCCAGCAGGCCTTCACGACGGTGCTCTCGTCGGTCGTCAGCAATGTCATCTCGCTCGTGCTCATCCTCGGCGCGATGTTCGCCCTGTCGTGGCAGCTGACCCTCGCCTCGCTCGTGCTCGTGCCCTTCTTCGTCCTCCCGGCGAAGTGGATGGGCCGACGGCTGGCCGGGCTCGCCTCGGAGCAGATGAACCTCAACGCCGACCTCGGCAACCAGATGACCGAGCGGTTCAACGTCGCCGGTGCCCTCCTCGTGAAGATCTTCGGCTCGCCGGCCCGCGAGATCGAGCAGTACGACCAGCGGGCCGCCCGCGTGCGCGACATCGGCGTCAAGATCGCGACCAACCGGGCCTTCTTCTTCGTCATGCTCACCGCGCTGGCCTCGCTCGCGACCGCGATGGTCTACGGCGTCGGCGGGGTCATGGCCGTCGACGGAGCGCTGACCGTCGGCACGCTGCTCGCCCTGGCCGCGCTCCTCGCCCGCCTCTACGGGCCGCTCACGGCACTGTCCAACGTGCACGTCGACGTGCTCACCGCCCTCGTCTCCTTCGCCCGCCTCTTCGAGCTGCTCGACATGCCCTCGAGCATCCGGGAGGCACCCGACGCCCGGCCGCTGCCGCAGGGCGAGGCGCTGTCGGTCGAGCTCGACGACGTGCACTTCACATACCCCGGAGCCGACGCGATCTCCCTTCGCTCGCTCGAAGGTGCAACCACCGGCGACCGGGAGCAGGGCGGTCCGGTGCTGCAGGGCGTGACGCTGCGCGCCGAGCCCGGTCAGCTCGTCGCCCTCGTCGGGCCGAGCGGTGCCGGCAAGAGCACGATCACCTCTCTCGTCACCCGCTTCTACGACCCGACGAGCGGCAGCGTCCGCATCGGCGGTCTCGACCTGCGCGAGGCGACCCTCGACTCGGTGAGCGCCTCGGTCGGCATGGTGACCCAGGAGGCGCACCTCTTCCACGACACCATCCGCGCCAACCTCGCCTATGCCCGCCCGGAGGCGAGCGAGGACGAGATGTGGGCCGCGCTCGAGGCCGCGCAGATCCGCTCGCTCGTCGCGGCGCTCCCCGCCGGGCTCGACACGGTCGTGGGGGACCGGGGGCACCGGCTGTCCGGTGGGGAGAAGCAGCGCTTCGCCATCGCCCGGCTGCTGCTCAAGTCACCGGCCGTGCTCATCCTCGACGAGGCGACCGCGCACCTCGACAGCGAGTCGGAGGTCGCCGTGCAACGGGCGCTCGACACCGCTCTCGAGGGGCGCACGGCCATCGTCATCGCCCACCGGCTGTCGACGGTCCGCGCCGCGGACCAGATCCTCGTCGTCGACGCGGGTCGCGTCGTCGAGCGCGGCACGCACGACGAGCTGCTCGCCGCTCACGGGCTCTACGCGTCGCTGTACACCACGCAGTTCGAGGGGGAGGGCGACCCGGTCGAGGTCGGCTGACTCAGCCGTCCTCCTCGTCCCAGATCCGCACCTTCTTGGGCTTGGGGGCGCGCCGGCGTCGCCCTGCTCCTGGATCTCGCGGCGCAGCGCGAGGACGACGAAGACCCACAGCGCCGGGATGACGAGCCACCACTGGATCGCATAGGCCAGGTGCGGCCCGGTGTCGGTGTCGGGCACCTCGAGCGGGTCTGGGCGTGGCCCGTCCGGCTCCTCCGACTGGAGCGCCACGTAGCCGCCGAGCACGTCGGCGTCGATCTGCTGCGAGACCTCGTCGAGGTTGATGCTCGCGACCTGACCGGTCGGCATGTCCCGCCCGAGGCTCTTCTCTCCCAGGCGGACCCAGCCGGTGACGGTCACCTCCCCACGCGGCGCGGCCGGGACCTCGGGGGCGACGTCCGCCCCCTTCGGGCTGTTGGGGACCCAGCCCCGGTCGACGAGGACGACACCGCCGTCCTCGAGGCGAAGGGGGAGGAGCACCTCGTAGCCGTAGGTCCCGTCGAGGGGACGGTTGCGCACGAGGACCTGCTCGGTGGTGAGGTACTCGCCGGTCGCGCGCACCCGGGTCCACTCGTGGTCCAGGCCCACCGGGTCGGTGCCCAGGACGTCCGTCAACGGGACCGGGTCGGCGGTGTAGTGACTCGTGATCCGGTCGGCGCTGGCGGACCTGGACTCGTACTTGCCCCACTGCCACTGGCCCAGCCACACGCAGGCCAGGGACACGACGAGGACGAGGAGGAACCACCCGAGCCACCTCGGGGTGAGGGCACGGCGCAGCATCAGCCGGCGTCGTCCGGGATCTCGTCGACCGCGCAAGTCGCGACGGGGAAGCCGCGCACCGCCAGGTGCTCGCGCAGGACCTCCTCGTGCTCGTCGCACGCGAGCCAGACCTTGCGCCGGGACTCGTCGTGGATGCGGGGGTTGCGCCACAGGACGGCGCGGGTCGCCGTCTGCCGGCACGCCTTGCGGCTGCAGATGAGCTCGTCCATCAGGCGCCCAGCTGCCGGCGGTGGTCGGTGACGGGCTGGAAGGTCTCGTCGGCGGCGCGGGGGCGGACGGCGTTGACGAGGACCACGGCGATGTAGGGCAGGACGACGGCGAGGCCCACGCAGACCCAGCGCAGCCAGCCCTCGAAGAAGTAGGCGCCGATGAAGCAGGCGGTGCGCAGGGCCATCGTCGCGAGGTACTGGCGCATCCGGCCGGCCTGCTCCTCGTGGAGCGAGATCGGCGCGGTGGTCACCGAGGGGACGGGCGTGTGGGGCACCCCTTCAGGGTACGTCGCGTGTCTGGGAGCCATCCGAGGGGCGGTCCGTGTCCGGCTACCCGGGGGTAGTGCTCTAGCGTCGGGACGGGCGTGACCTGACCCACACGAGCGGACACCAAGGAGAGAGATGACATCGCGGCGAGTGCTCGTCACCGGAGGCAACCGAGGCATCGGGGAGGCGATCGCGCGACGCCTGCTCGCCGACGGCCACCGCGTCGTCGTCACCTCCCGGTCCGGCGACCCGGTCGAGGGTCTCGACGTCGTCGCCTGCGAGATCACCGACAGCGACTCCGTCGACGCGGCCTTCACCGCGGCCAAGGAGCTGCTCGACGGTGAGGTCGAGGTCCTCGTCGCCAATGCCGGCGTCACCAAGGACACCCTGCTCATGCGGATGACCGACGACGACTTCTCGTCCGTCGTCGAAACCAACCTGCACGGCACCTTCCGCTGCGTGCGCCGCGCGGCCACGCCGATGGTCAAGGCCCGCTTCGGCCGGGTCGTCCTGCTCTCGAGCGTCGTGGGCCTCTACGGCTCGCCGGGCCAGGCAAACTACGCGGCCTCGAAGTCCGGGCTCGTCGGCATCGCCCGCTCGATGACCCGTGAGCTCGGCGCCCGGGGCATCACCGCCAACGTCGTCGCGCCCGGCTTCATCGAGACCGACATGACCGCGGAGCTGCCCGACAAGACCAAGGCCGAGTACCAGGCCGCCATCCCGGCGCGACGCTACGGCCAGGCCGACGAGGTCGCCGGTGCCGTCTCCTTCCTCGTCTCCGACGACGCGGCCTACGTCTCGGGTGCCGTCATCCCCGTCGACGGCGGCCTCGGCATGGGCCACTGAGCCCTCCCGCTCACCCCCGGACAACCCCCTTCGCGAAAGGCAGCAGATGCTCACCGGCAAGACCTTCCTCATCACCGGCGTCCTCATGGAGTCCTCGATCGCCTTCCACGTCGCCAAGCTTGCGCAGGAGCAGGGCGCGCAGGTGATCCTCACGAGCTTCGGGCGGACGATGAAGATCACCCGCACGATCGCCAAGCGCCTCCCGCAGGAGGCCCCGGTCATCGAGCTCGACGTCACGAGCGAGGAAGACCTCGCGGCCCTCGCCGACCGCATCGGCGAGCACACCGAGCGCCTCGACGGCGTCCTGCACTCGATCGGCTTCGCCCCCGAGGGGGCCTTCACCTTCCTCGACGCCGAGTGGCAGGACGTCGCGACCGCGATGCACGTCTCGGCCTACTCGCTCAAGGCTCTCGGGGTTGCGGCGCTGCCGATGATGACCGAGGGCGGGTCGATCGTGGGTCTGACCTTCGACGCGAGCTTCGCCTGGCCGGTCTACGACTGGATGGGTGTGGCCAAGGCGGCCTTCGAGTCGACCAACCGCTACCTCGCCCGTGACCTCGGCCCGAAGGGGGTCCGCTGCAACCTCGTCGCCGCCGGCCCGATCCGCACGACCGCGGCGAAGTCGATCCCCGGCTTCGAGCAGTTCGAGGAGTCGTGGGACGACCGCTCGCCCCTCGGCTGGGACGTCAACGACCCGGTGCCCACGGCCAAGGCCTGCACGATGCTGCTCTCCGACTGGTTCCCCGCCACGACCGGCGAGATCGTGCACGTCGACGGCGGCGTGCACGCGATGGGGATCTGAGCCACCTCTCCCGGTCCCTGAGGAAGGCCGTCCGCGGCCGGCTCGAAGGGTCGGCTCCCGGACCAGTGGGTCCCGTCCGGGCGAAGGGGACGTCGGCATCCGCCGAAGTCCTTGGCTGTCGTGTGGTTGCGTCGTCGTGCTCGACTTCGGCTTGATGTGTGCCGACATCCCCTTCGCCCTACCGCATGTCGTCCTGCAGTTCGGCGCCAGGAGGACCTGCCGGCCCCGGAATCTCGTTGGTCCCAGCGCGAACTGCAGGGCGACACGCGGTCAGGCGAGGGGGTGGCCGCCCTCGTCGTCGGGTTGGGGGAGCGGGTCGAGGCCGATGAGGTCGAGGACCCGGCGCAGGTCGGGCTCGTCGATGCTCGCGTCCGCCTGCTCGCGCACCGCGGGCTTGGCGCAGAAGGCGATGCCCAGTTCGGCGGCGGCCATCATGTCGAGGTCGTTGGCCCCGTCGCCCACGGCGACGGTGCGGTCCGGCTCGATGCCGGCGGAGGCCGCCAGCCGGCGCAGGAAGTCGGCCTTGGCCGCGCGGTCGACGACCTCGCCCAGCACCTTGCCGGTGAGGTGACCGTCGACCACCTCGAGGGTGTTGGCCCGCGCAGTGGGGATGCCGAGTTCGCGGGCCAGGTCGTCGACGATCTCGGTGAAGCCGCCACTGACCAGCCCGACGGTGTGACCCCCTTCGACCAGCGTGGTGACGAGGGTGCGGGCGCCGGGGGTGAGGCGCACGCTCGCCCGCACGCGGTCGAGGACCTCGACCGGCAGGTCGGCGAGGGTCGCGACCCGCGCGTGCAGGCTGCCGGCGAAGTCGAGCTCACCGCGCATCGCCGCCTCGGTGACGGCGGCGACCTCCTCACGGGTGCCGGCGTGCTCGGCGATGAGCTCGATCACCTCGTCCCGGATGAGCGTGCTGTCGACGTCCATGACGAGGGCGATCGGGCCCTCTCCGGGGAGCCGGCTCACGGGCGGTCCCCGACCTCTGCGTGGCTGCGTGGCATGGCCGCAGTCTAGGAGGCGTCGAAGACGTGCCCCTTGCCGACCACGGTGATCCCGGACTCGGTGACGTGGAGCCCGCGGGCGCGGTCGGCCTCGGCATCGACGCCCAGCTCGATACCGGCCGGCAGGCGCACGCCCTTGTCGACGATGACCCGGTGCAACCGCGCGTGCCGACCGACGTCGACACCGTCGAGCAGCACGCTGTCGCGCACCTCGGAGTAGCTGTGGACGAAGACCCCCGGCGAGAGCACCGAGTTGTCGACGTGGCCGCCCGAGACGACGACGCCGGGGGAGACGATCGAGTTCGTCGCGCCGCCCGCTCGCTCGTCGTCGGCGTGGACGAACTTCGCCGGCGGGTAGGGGCCGTGGTTGGTGTTGATCGGCCAGCTGTAGTTGTAGAGGTTGAAGACCGGGTGGATCGACGTCAGGTCGAGGTGGGCGTCGAAGTAGCTGTCGATCGTGCCGACGTCGCGCCAGTAGCCGCGGTCCCGGTCGGTCGACCCCGGCACGGTGTTGTCGGCGAAGTCGTAGGCGTGGGCGCTGCCCCGCGCGACGAAGTCGGGCACGATGTCGCCGCCCATGTCGTGCCGGCTGTCGGCCTCGGCGTCGCGCTTGACGGCATCCATGAGGGCATCGGTCGAGAAGACGTAGTTGCCCATCGACGCGTAGACCTCATGGGGTGCGTCCGGCAGGCCCACGGGGTCGGAGGGCTTCTCGCGGAAGGCCGTGATCCGTCGCCCGTCCTCGCCGACCTCCATGACCCCGAACTGGTCGGCCGTCGAGATCGGCTGCCGGATCGCCGCCACCGTGCACTCCGCGCCGGTGTCGAGGTGCTGCTCGACCATGTCGGAGAAGTCCATGCGGTAGACGTGGTCCGCCCCGACCACGACGACGATGTCCGGGCGCTCGTCGGTGATGGCGTTGAGCGACTGGTAGATCGCGTCGGCGCTGCCCGTGTACCAGCTCTTGCCGCGGCGCTGCTGGGCCGGGATGGGCGCCACGTAGTGACCGAGCGGGGAGGCCAGCCGCCAGGCCTGGCTGACGTGGCGGTCGAGGCTGTGCGACTTGTACTGCGTCAGGACGATGATCTTGGCGTAGCCGGAGTTGACGACATTGCTCAGCGCGAAGTCGACGAGCCGGTAGATCCCGCCGAAGGGCACGGCCGGCTTGGCCCGGTCCGCGGTGAGCGGCATCAGCCGCTTGCCCTCACCTCCCGCGAGGACGATCGTCAGGACACTGGGCTGACCCCTGCGGACCATGTCGACTCCCTTCGCGGTGCTGTTGTCAGGGCCAACCTAGTGGCTCGCCGGTGTCCCTGTCCGCCCCCTCGCTCTAGGCTGACAGGGTGCGCGTCGACATCCTCAGCAAGGAGTACCCACCGGCGGTCTACGGCGGTGCCGGAGTCCATGTCGCCGAGCTGACCCGGGCCCTGCGGGAGCGGGGTGACACGGACGTGCGGGTGCGGTGCTTCGGCGCCCCGCGGGACGAAGGGGGGACGACGGCCTATCCCGACCCGCCGGGTCTGCAGGAGGCCAACCCCGCCCTGACGACGATGGGTGTCGACCTGGCAATGGCGGCCGACTGCGGGGGAGCGGACCTCGTGCACAGCCACACCTGGTACGCGAACTTCGCCGGCCACACGGCGAGCCTGCTGCACGGTGTGCCGCACGTCGTCTCGGCGCACAGCCTCGAGCCCCTGCGCCCGTGGAAGGCCGAGCAGCTCGGCGGCGGCTATGCCCTCTCGTCGTGGGTCGAGCGCACCGCCTACGAGGCAGCGGCCGGCGTCATCGCCGTGAGTCACGGCATGCGGGCCGACATCCTGCGCAGCTATCCCGCGATCGACCCCGACAGGGTCCACGTGGTGCACAACGGCATCGACGCCCGGCTGTGGCAGCCCGCGCACCGCCTCGACGTCGTGCGGCGCCACGGCGTCGACCCCGACCGCCCCTCGGTCGTCTTCGTCGGCCGGATCACCCGGCAGAAGGGCCTGCCGCACCTGCTGCGCGCGGCGCGCGAGCTGCCGCCCGAGGTGCAGGTCGTGCTCTGCGCCGGCGCCCCCGACACCCCGGAGATCCTCGCGGAGGTCGAGGCCCTCGTCGCCGAGCTGCGGGCGCGGCGGGACGGGGTGGTGTGGATCAGCGAGATGCTGCCCCGCGCCGAGGTCATCGCGCTGCTGACCGCGGCGACGGTCTTCGCCTGCCCGTCGGTCTACGAGCCTCTCGGCATCGTCAACCTCGAGGCCATGGCGTGCGAGCTGCCGGTCGTCGCGACCGCCACCGGTGGGATCCCCGAGGTCGTCGACGACGGCGTCACCGGGTGGCTCGTGCCGATCGAGCAGGTCCAGGACGGCACCGGCGCGCCGGTCGACCCGGCGCGCTTCGAGGCCGACCTCGCGGCGGCCCTCGTCGACGCCGTGTCCGACCCCGGGCGGGCGCGCGAACGTGGTCTCGCCGGGCGGCAGCGTGCGGTCGAGCACTTCAGCTGGACGAGCATCGGCGATCGGACGATGGCGGTCTACGAGACGGTGCTCGCCCAGTCCTGACGGGTGATCTCGCTGATCACCTCGCCGAGCTCGCGCCGGGCAGCGGGTCCTCCCACTCGCGGACCTCGATGCGCACCTCGCGCATCCCGAGGCGTCGCATGACGCCGCGAGAGCCGGTGTTGACGACCATCGTCTCGGCGCGCACGACGTCGAGGCCGGGGTCGGCGAAGCCCTCTGCGAGCACGGCTCTCGCCCCCTCGACGGCCAGACCCTGCCGCCACCACCGGCCCCGCCGAGCCGGTAGCCGACGCTCGGCGGCACCCCCTTTTTCGCGCGGCCACAGGGACCACCAGCCGACGGGCTCGCTCCTCGACGTACCCCGACCCACATCGGCCCGGGGGATCTGCGGCGTCCAGAAGTCGCGCGCCTCCGC
>NZ_JBNFOF010000129.1:0-9200 GCF_057364645.1 Janibacter sp. CFPM2_SD2 | reverse complement strand
AGCGCGCGCCGCGCATCGCCACCGGCGATCGCGACGAGGTGCTCGCGGGCGTCGTCGGCCAGCTCGTAGCCCCCGGCCAGACCGCGCTCGTCGGCGACCGCGGCGTCGAGCACCTCGCCGACCTCCTCACGGGTCAGCGACTCGAGGGTGACGAGGATCGAGCGCGAGAGCAGCGGGGCGATGACCGAGAAGGACGGGTTCTCCGTCGTCGCGGCGACGAGGACCACCTCGCGGTTCTCCACGCCGGGCAGCAGCGCATCCTGCTGCGCCTTGCTGAAGCGGTGGATCTCGTCGAGGAAGAGCACCGTCTGCCGGCCGTACATCGAGCGGTTGGTCGCCGCGCGCTCCATGACCGCCCGCACGTCCTTGACGCCCGCCGTCACCGCCGAGAGCTGGACGAAGTCCCGGTCCGCCGCCGTCGCGAGAGGTGCGCCAGGGTCGTCTTGCCGGTGCCAGGCGGGCCCCAGATGATCGCCGACATCGGGCCCGCCACCGCGTTGACGCTGCCCTCCACGAGCCGCCGCAGCGGCGAGCCGGGGCGCAGCACCTCGCGCTGCCCACGCACCTCGTCGAGGGTGCGCGGACGCATGCGCACGGCCAGCGGCGCGTTGAGATCGGCGCCGGTGGGTTCCGTGTCGTCGTTGGCGGAGGCGAAGAGATCGTCGGAGACCACGAGTGGCACGCTATCCCGGTGAGCAGACACCCCGACCAGACCACCCTCACCGAGGTCCCGATGGACCGCCTGCTCAGCTTCACCGACCAGGACCCGGCCGTGCGCGCCGAGGCCACCCCGACCGTCGACGAGCCCGCGCTCGGGCTGCGCCGCGACGGCCGCTGGGCCGTCGCCTTCGTGCGCCCCACCCACACGCACGGCATCTCCCTCATGCTCCGGGGCGACGCACCCCTTCTTCGTGAGCTCGCGGCGTCCTCCCCCCTTCGCCTCGTGGTCGGACCGGGCCCGGGCGAAGGGAGCGAACGCCGTCACCCTGCCGCGCACGGCCGAGGACCTCGGGCTGATCGCCGGCGAGCCCTCGCGCTGGGAGTTCATGTCGACGACCGAGGTGGTCCCGGTGGCCGCGCCCCGCGGGCTCGTCGAGCTGCCGGCCGCCGACCGGGCCGAGATCCAGGCCCTGCTCGACGAGCACAACCCCGGGACCGACGGGCAGCCCTTCGCCCGACCTCGCCAGCGGTGGGTCGGGTGCGCGACGAGCGCGGCGCCCTCCTCGCCGTCGGCTGCTGCGAGCCGGAGTCCTCCGGAGCCCCCGTCCTCGCCGGCATCACCGTCGTCCCGTCCGCGCGCGGGCTCGGTCTCGGGCGGGCCGTGACCGCCGAGCTGACCCGTGTCGCGGTGGCCGAGCACGGGTGGTCCACGCTCGGCATGTACTCGCGCAACGACCGGGCGCGCGAGATCTACCGTTCACTGGGATACGTCGTGCACGCCGAGTGGAGCAGCGGGAGGTTGGCCTGATGGCCGGAGTGGTCAGCGAGTACCTGCGCCCGCTCGTCGGCTGGAACCCCGGACCGCAGCGCCGCTGGGTCGCCGGGCGAGCCGCGATCGCCGTCGCCCTGCCACTCGTCGGCTTCACTCTCGCCGGTCACGCCCAGCAGGGATTCCTCGCCGGCATGGGCGTCTTCGCCGTGCTCTACGGCGCCTCGGCCCCCGTCCGACGGCGCTTCGTCATCACGCCGCTCGCGGGGTTGGGCCTGCTGGCCTCGATGGCCCTCGGCATCGCCCTCGCCGGTCACGCGGTCCTCGCGATCATCGCGATGGCGCTCGCCGCGACGGTGGCCGCCGTGCTCACCTACACCCTCCAGGTCGGCCCACCCGGGGGCTTCTTCTTCGCGCTCGTCTGCGGGATCGGCAGCCTCGCAGCGAGCCACGGCACCCCGGCCACGACCCTCCTCGGCATCGCCGGCACCGGTGTCCTGTCGGCCATCGTGGTCGGCACCTCCGACTTCTGGCTGCGGGCCCACGGCATCGAGGACGCGGCGGTGACCCACGCCGAGCAGGTCGTCGAGGCCTACCTCGAGGAGCGTGACCCGGCTCGGGTCGCGTCCGCCCGCCGCAGCGCGGCCCGGGCACTCAACGACGCGTGGACCGCGGTGACCGACGGCGGCTCCGACGACCGCTTCGGCGGCCGGCTGCAGCGTGTGCACAGTCGATATGCCAGCGCCGTCTCCCGAGCCGTCGACGGACCGGACGCCGAGGTGACCGCCGAGCTCGCGCTGCACGAGGCGGCCCGGGTGCGCCAGGTCTCGCTCGGCCGTCCACGCGCCGCGTGGTCCCTGCGGCAGGCCCTGCGCTGGCCCAGCGAAGACCTCCTCGTCGCCGCTCGGGTCGCCGCAGCGACCCTCCTCGCCGGTGGCATCGCGCTGGCCATGGACAACGCCCACGCCTACTGGGCAGCCGCCTTCGCGGTGCTCGTCGTCCACACGGGGGGCACCCGCTCGGTGCAGTTCCACCGGGCCTTCCAGCGCACCATCGGCACCGCCGCCGGTCTGCTCGTCTTCGCCCTGCTCCTGCGGCTCGACCCGGGCCACTGGTGGATCATCGCGATCATCATCGGCTTCCAGCTGCTCGTCGAGCTGCTCATCACACGCAACTACGCGCTTGCCGTCATCTTCCTCACCCCCCTGGCCCTGCAGATCTCCGAGTCGGTGACCGGCATGGACCCCGACACGATCGTCTTCGACCGAGCCGTCGACACCCTCATCGGCGTCGGCGCGGCCGTCGTCGTGCTCGTCGTCTCGAGCCGCCTCGGTCGGCCCGAGCTGCTGCTGCGCGCCCACGCCCGCCGCGTCGTGCTCGCTCTCGACGACGTCCTCGCCGACCTCGCCGAGCGGCGCACGCGCACCGACGAGGGCATGGCCGCGCACCTGGACCACTGCAAGCAGCTCTACGTCGAGCTGCTCGAGTCCGACCGGGTGGCCGCCCGAGCCCACGCCGACGCTCCCGAGGCCGTCGCGCCCTACCGCCGGATGGAGCAGGTGCTCGCTGCGATCGGCTACCAGGTCCTCGGCGCCACGTGGAACCCCCGCGTCCGCGGCCAGAGCGAGGTCATGGCCCAGGCCCGCGAGGCCCTGTCCGGCCTCACCCGCCACCCCGTGACCCGCCACCGCTCGGCCGACGAGATCACCGCCGACCTGCGGCGGGTCCAGACGATCCTGGCCGAGGCCTGACGTGCCGCGCACGAGTGCCGGACTGCTCCCCTTCGTCCGCGGCGAGGGCGGGACGCAGGTTTGGCTCGGCCACATGGGCGGCCCGCTGTGGGCCCGCCGGCCCCGCGCTGGACCATCGTCAAGGGCGAGGTCGAGCCGGACGAGGACCTGCTCGCCGCCGCCGAGCGGGAGTTCGCCGAGGAGACCGGCGCGACCGCCCCGGACGGACCGCGCCTGCCCCTCGGTCAGGTGCGCCAGTCCGGCGGCAAGGTCGTGCACGCCTGGGCCATCGAGGTGACGAAGGGGGCGGACGTCACACTCGTCGAGAGCAACAGCTTCGAGCTGGAGTGGCCTCCGAGGTCCGGTCGGCGCCAGTCCTTCCCCGAGCTCGACAGGGGCGAGTGGCACGATCTCGACGCCGCCCGAGAGCTCGTCGTCGCCGCCCAGACGGCCTTCCTCGATCGCCTCGAGTCCGCATCTCCCTAAGCTCGCGCGCCGGGCCTGCCCCAAGACCGCATTTCCTTATGGTCGTGCGGCCAGGTCGGCCAGCTCGGGCACGAGCGGGGTGAGATCCGCGACGAGTCCCTCGGCGCCGGACTCCGGGTCGTGGAGCACGGCGCGGATCCCGACGGACCGGGCCGCCTCGACATTGGCCGGCACGTCGTCGACGAAGCCCACCTGCTCCCCAGGCAGGCCGAGGTCGTCGAGCACCCGCTCGAAGAAGACCCGGTCGGGCTTCATCGCCCCGATCTCGCTCGAGTAGTAGGAGCCGTCGACGAGGTCGTCGTAACCACGCACCTCGCGCATGTGCTGCACGCGGTGGTCCTGCTGGTTGGTCGCCAGCATGCACGGCACCCCGAGGTCACGCACGGCGGTGAGCACCGCGACCGCCTCGGGGTCGAGGTCGAACTGCTCCCAGATCGAGAGCAGGTCGTCGACCGTCAGCGGGACGTGGCCGGTCTGCTCCTGCTCGAGGCTGAGCAGCTCCTCGAGCACCGCGCGCAGCGACCGCTCACCCCGCAGCGCGGGCAGCTCAGCCTCGAAGACGCGCCGGGCGAAGCCCGGACGCACTGCACCGTCGAGCCGCTCGCGCCAGTCGAAGCGCCCGTGCTGCAGGACGCCGTCGCAGTCCCACAGGAGCACGTCGACCGGCCGGCTCATCGGATCAGGCCCCCGCCTGCTCGTCCTCGTCACGCTTCGGCGTGGCGTCGATGCCCGCCTCCTTGCGCTGCTCCGCGGTGATCGGGGCAGGCGCGTCGGTCAGCGGGTCGTAGCCGCCGCCGGACTTGGGGAAGGCGATGACGTCGCGGATCGAGTCGGCACCGAGCAGGAGCATGCAGATCCGGTCCCAGCCGAAGGCGATGCCGCCGTGCGGCGGGGCGCCGTACTTGAAGGCCTCGAGCAGGAAGCCGAACTTCTCCTGCGCCGACTCCTCGTCCAGGCCCATGACCTTGAAGACGCGCTCCTGCACGTCCTTGCGGTGGATACGGATCGACCCGCCACCGATCTCGTTGCCGTTGCAGACCATGTCGTACGCATAGGCGAGCGCCGGTCCGGGGTCGGTGTCGAAGGTGTCGAGGAACTCCTCCTTCGGGCTGGTGAAGGCGTGGTGGACCGCGGTCCACGCGCCGGCACCCACCGCGACGTCACCGGCGGCGACGGCGTCACCGGCCGGCTCGAAGAGGGGCGCGTCGACGACCCAGAGGAAGGACCAGGCGTTCTCGTCGATGAGCTCGCAGCGCTGCGCGATCTCCTGCCGGGCCGCGCCGAGGAGCGCGCGGGCGGCCTTGGGCTTGTCGGCCGCGAAGAAGATGCAGTCGCCGGGGGCCGCACCCACGTGCGCGGCCAGGCCGGCCTTCTCCTCGTCGGAGATGTTCTTGGCGACCGGGCCGCCGAGCTCGCCGTCCTCGCCGACGGTGACATAGGCCAGACCCTTGGCGCCGCGCTGCTTGGCCCACTCCTGCCAGGCGTCGAACTGGCGCCGCGGCTGGCTGGCGCCACCGGGCATGACGACCGCGCCGACGTAGTCGTTCTTGAAGACGCGGAAGGGGGTGTTGGCGAAGTACTCCGTGCAGTCGACGAGCTCGACCCCGAAGCGCAGGTCCGGCTTGTCGGAGCCGTAGCGCTCCATGGCCTCGGCATAGGTCATCCGCGGGAAGGGGGTCGGCAGGTCGACACCGATGGTCGCCCACACGGCCTTGGCGATGGACTCGCCGAGCTCGATGACGTCGTCCTGCTCGACGAAGGACATCTCGATGTCGAGCTGGGTGAACTCCGGCTGCCGGTCGGCGCGGAAGTCCTCGTCGCGGTAGCAGCGGGCGATCTGGTAGTAGCGCTCCATGCCGGCGACCATGAGCAGCTGCTTGAAGAGCTGCGGGCTCTGCGGCAGGGCATACCACTCGCCCGGCGCCAGGCGGGCCGGCACGAGGAAGTCGCGGGCACCCTCGGGCGTGGAGCGGGTGAGGGTCGGGGTCTCGATCTCGACGAAGTCGCGCTCGGCGAGCACCGAGCGGGCCGCGGCGTTGACCTTGCTGCGCAGGCGCAGACCGGCGCCGGCGCTCGTGGCGCCCGGGCGGCGCAGGTCGAGGTAGCGGTGCTTGAGGCGGGCCTCCTCGCCGACGCTCACGCGCTCGTCGATCTGGAAGGGCAGCGGGGCGGCCTCGGAGAGCACCTCGATGGAGCTGGCGACGACGTCGATCTCGCCGGTCGGCACGTTGGGGTTGACGTCCTTGGGGTCGCGCGGGGCGACCTCGCCGACGACCTTGATGACGTACTCGTTGCGCAGGTCTGCGCCGCACCCGTCAGGACCTCGTCGCGAGCGACGACCTGGGCGACGCCCGACGCGTCGCGCAGGTCGAGGAAGGCCACGCCACCGTGATCACGACGGCGGCCCACCCAGCCGGTGAGGGTGACGGTCTGGCCGGAGTGCTCGGCACGCAGGGTGCCGGCGTCGTGGGTGCGGAGCACGGGGTGTTCTTCCTTGTCCTTCGGGTCGCCCGGCGGGTCGCGCGGGCCGGTCCATCCTACGGAGCCCGGCGGGTGCCGGGCCAACGGGTTGATCAGCCGGTCGGGCCCTCCCTGCGGCCGGGGTGCTCGGGCCACGGGCTGTCGGCAGGACGAAGGGAGGTCCAGCCGCCCTCTCGGGACGCCCGGGCCGTCATCGTCGCGATGACGAGGGTGGAGTTGTGCAGGTCCCCGGCGAGGACCGCCGCGGCGACCTCGTCGAGGGGGACGCGCCGCTGGAGCAAGTGCGCCTCCTCCCCTTCTCGCTGGTGCCGCTCGCCCTCGGGCACGGGACGCAGCCCCCGCGCGAGGTAGACGCGGATCGCCTCGTCCATGCCACCGGGCGAGGTGAAGTAGTCCACGAGGACCGCCCACTCGTCGGCCGTGACGTCGGCCTCCTCAGCCAGCTCGCGCTGCGCGCCGACGAGCGGGTCCTCACCCGCGATGTCGAGCAGGCCGGCGGGGATCTCCCACTCGTTGGCCGAGACGGGGTGACGGTACTGCCGGATGAGCAGCACGCGGTCCTGCTCATCGAGGGCCAGGACGGCGACGGCACCCGGGTGGTCGACGACCTCGCGCACCAGGGTCTCGCCCTCGAGCTCGAAGGTGTCACGACGCACATCCCAGACCGCGCCCTCGAAGACCACCTCGCTGGAGGTCACCGAGCGGGTGAGCAGCTCGTCGCGCAACGGCACCGTCTCGTCGGCCATCAGGCCTCGACGTCCGCGGTCTCCGCCTCGGCCGCCTCGACCGCCTCCACCGGCGGCTCGACCTCGACCAGGCGCGCGTCACGCTGGGCCTGCACGGCCGCACCGATGAGCCCGATGAAGAGCGGGTGCGCGCGGTCGGGCCGCGACTTGAACTCCGGGTGCGCCTGGGTCGAGACGTAGTAGGGGTGCACCTCGCGCGGCAGCTCGACGAACTCGACGAGCCCGAGCTGCGGGTGGGTGCCGCTCACGACGAGGCCCGCCTGCTCGAGCTGCTCGCGGTAGGTGTTGTTGACCTCGTAGCGGTGGCGGTGCCGCTCGGTGACCTGGGTCGACCCGTAGGCCTGCGCGGTGACCGAGCCCTCGCGCAGGTCGGCCGGGTAGGAGCCCAGGCGCATCGTGCCGCCGAGGTCGCCGGCCCCGTCGACGAAGGACTTCTGCTCCTCCATCGTCGCGATGACCGGCGCGCTCGAGGCGGGGTCGAACTCGGTCGAGCTCGCACCCGCGATGCCGGCGACGTTGCGGGCGTACTCGATGACCATGCACTGCAGGCCCAGGCAGATGCCGAGCGTGGGCACCTGCTGCTCGCGGGCCCAGCGCAGCGCACCGAGCTTGCCCTCGATGCCGCGCACGCCGAAGCCGCCCGGCACGAGGACCGCGTCGACCCCGCCGAGGGCCTTGCTCGCCCCGGCCGGCGTCTCGCAGTCGTCGGAGGGCACCCAGCGGATGCGCACCTTGGCGTCGTTGTGGAAGCCACCCGCGCGCAACGCCTCGGTGACCGAGAGGTAGGCGTCGGGCAGGTCGATGTACTTGCCGACGAGCGCGACCTCGACCTCGTGGCGGGGCTGGTGCACGCGCCGCAGCAGGGTGTCCCAGCTGCCCCAGTCGACGTCGGTGAAGTTGAGCCCGAGGCGACGGATGACGAAGGTGTCGAGGTGCTCGCGGTGCAGCACCTTGGGGATGTCGTAGATGCTCGGGGCGTCGACGCACGCAGCGACGCCGTCCTTCTCCACGTCGCACGACATCGAGATCTTGCGCTTGATGTCGGCGGGGATCTCGCGGTCGGCGCGCAGCACGAGCGCGTCGGGCTGGATGCCGACCTGGCGCAGGGCAGCGACGGAGTGCTGCGTCGGCTTGGTCTTCATCTCGCCGCTCGGCGCGATGAAGGGCACGAGCGAGACGTGCAGGAAGAAGCAGTTGTCGCGGCCGAGCTCGTGGCGTACCTGGCGAGCGGCCTCGAGGAAGGGCAGCGACTCGATGTCGCCGACGGTGCCACCGATCTCGGTGATGATGACGTCGGGCGCGCTCGCGTCGTCGACGCCGGGGCTGCCGGCGGCGGGTGCCCGCATCCGCGAGGTGATCTCGTTGGTGATGTGCGGGATGACCTGGACGGTGTCGCCGAGGTACTCGCCCTTGCGCTCGCGCGCGATGACCCGGCTGTAGACCTGACCGGTCGTCACATTGGCGGAGCCGTCGTGGTTGGTGTCGAGGAAGCGCTCGTAGTGCCCGATGTCGAGGTCGGTCTCGGCCCCGTCCTCGGTGACGAAGACCTCACCGTGCTGGAAGGGGTTCATCGTCCCCGGGTCGACGTTGAGGTAGGGATCCAGCTTCTGCATCGTGACCGACAGGCCACGCGCTCGAAGCAGGTGCCCGAGACTCGAGGCCGTCAGTCCCTTGCCGAGTGAGGAGACGACTCCTCCGGTCACGAAGATGTGTTTCGTCAGTGCCACCACGGGGTTCCAATCTACGTCACGTGGGCGAGTGCTCGGTAACGCAGCACCCAGCGAGTCGCGCTGGACTCGAGCCCGTCCCAGCCACGCGCCGCTCCCGGGCGGCGTCCGCGGCGCGTGCCGCCCGCTCGGGGTGGTCGAGGACCGCCTCGACGCGCGGGCGAGTGGTCCGGCCGCCTCCGTCTGCGGACCGTCGACGAGCAGCCCGACACCGTCGAGCAGGTCGGGCAGCCCGCCGACCCCGGCGGGCGACGACCGGTGTGCCGGCCGCCATCGCCTCCTGCACGACGAGCGCTCGCGCCTCCCACTCGCTCGGCACGACGAGCACGTCGGCGGCGAGCAGCCACGGCGTGACGTCGGCGGCCTCCCCGAGCAGGTGCAGTGCTCCCCCTGTCGTCAGCGTCTCCTGGCCCGGTCCGACGAGCCCCCACGTTCCCGGGGCGCCGTCGGCGGCCGCGGCGAGCACGTCGATGCCCTTCTGCGGGGCGACCCGCGCGATGGTCAGGACGAAGGGGGGCACCGCTCACGTCGTGCGCAGCCAGCAGTGCGGCTCGGTGCTCCGCCCGCCACGCCGCGCGTCGGTGGCGAGCAGCGCCGGCAC
>NZ_JBNFOF010000128.1:0-9232 GCF_057364645.1 Janibacter sp. CFPM2_SD2 | reverse complement strand
GCTGGCGCCGCCAGCCCGGGTGACCTGGCCGCGCTCGGGCCGCTGCAGCGTGACCTGCTCGCCGCCGGGATCGACGCGACCCGCCCCGGCGGTGTCGTCGCCTACGCGACGTGCAGCCCGCACCTGTCGGAGACGACCTTCGTCGTGCGTGACGTCGTCAAGAAGCGCGACGACGTCGAGGTGCTCGACGCCCGCGAGCTGCTCGCCGGCGCGGCGGTCGCCGACCTCGGTGCCCTCGGCGACGGCCCGCACGCCCAGCTGTGGCCGCACGTGCACGGCACGGACGGCATGTTCCTGTCCCTCCTGCGGAAGAAGGCCTGACCGTGCGCGTCCTCGTCGCCGGCATCCACGTCAACGACGGCCCCAAGGCCTACGACTTCTACACACAGGTCCTCGGCTGGCGCGACGCCCTCGTCGTCCACTCCGAGCAGCTCTACATCCTCGGCCCGAGCACCGGGTGGGAGATGGGCTGCCAGATCAACCTCGAGCCGATCGCCGACGAGATCACCCGCCGCTTCCAGGAGCACCAGTTCCGGGAGGGTCTGACCGCGCTCATGCTCGCCGTCCACGACGTCGAGGCTGAGTACGAGCGGCTCCGCGCGCGCGGTGACATCGTCTTCCGCCTCGAGCTGACGCACGACGCGATCGGGAAGCACTTCCAGATCGAGGACACCGTCGGCAACGTCCTGTCCATCCACCAGAGCTGACCGCCCTTCTCCCACAAGGAACTTCGTGCAGATCTCCCCGAGCATCCTGTCCGCCGACTTCGCCAACCTGCAGTCCGAGCTGCAGGCGATCGACAACGCCGACTGGGCGCACGTCGACGTCATGGACGCGCACTTCGTCCCCAACCTCACCCTCGGGCTGCCGATCGTCGAGTCGCTGCTCAAGGTCAGCCCGATCCCGATCGACTGCCACCTGATGATCGAGGACCCCGACCGGTGGGCACCGCCCTACGCCGAGGCGGGCGCGCAGAGCGTGACCTTCCACATCGAGGCGGCCAAGGACCCGGTGCGGCTGGCCCGCGACATCCGGGCCCAGGGCGCCCGGGCGTCGATGGCGATCAAGCCGGGGACCCCCTTCGCCCCCTACGAGGAGCTCCTGCCCGAGCTCGACATGGTGCTCGTCATGACCGTCGAGCCCGGCTTCGGCGGGCAGTCCTTCATGGCCGACCAGATGCCCAAGGTCGCGCAGGTGCGCGAGGCCGTGAAGAAGCACGGTGGCGACATCTGGGTCCAGGTCGACGGCGGCGTCTCGGCGAAGACCATCGAGCAGTGCGCCGAGGCCGGCGCCAACGTCTTCGTCGCCGGGTCGGCCGTCTACGGGGCCGAGTCGGCCACCGCGGCGGTCGACGAGCTGCGCGAGCTGGCCCGGGCGCACGCGCACTGACCTGGTATCCGGCCCGCGGCCGTCACCCGTGTGATGGAGCGGGCAGCGGCGGGCGGACAGGGGCCTGCGCAGTTGGGAGCGTTGGTGCCACCTGGTCCCCCTTCTCCGGGCAACCAGGTGGCACCAATGCCGTCGGGTGACGTCAACGCCACCACCTTCCTTCGAGAGACCCTGCGGCCGCGGCCGGGTCAGCGCCCCCGGAACCGTGGGGCGCGAGGCAGCCAGCGGCTGCGCTCGATGAAGAGCTCGTCGCCGTATGCCTCGTCGACCGCGTGGATGCGCACGTCGTGCACGATCCCGGGTCGCGGACCGCCGACAGCGTGGATCTCGACGCAGATGCCCGTGGCTACGTCGAGCGCGACGTCGTGAGCCTGCGGGTACGCGCGCCCCGGGACGAAGGGGGACCCCTCCTCGTCGTGCTCGAGCCGGTCCGCGACCTCGCTCGGCAGCAGCGGGCAGCAGCTGCACCGCGGCTCGTAGGCCCACGTCGGCACGACCCGCGCCCACCACGTCGCCCGACCGTGCCGGTCACCGGCACGCAGGTCGGACACGAGCGTGCCCGGGACCGGGACACGCGTCGGCCGGTCCAGCTCGGGGTAGGGCTCGGGGGCCAGCGGTGGCGTCTCGACGTCGGCGCCGGTCGCGGGGTCCCGCCACGGCGAACCGTCCGCGAGCTCGACCGGGTCGAGCATCGCCACCCAGTCGTAGGACTGCCACATCGGGTCGTCGAGACCCACCACTGCACTGTCCGGACGGACGCGCACCAGGCCGTCGGCGTCGAGCACGGGCCTGACATCGGCGGCCGTGGGCACGTCGACGGGGCCACTCCTGCCGTCGCGCGTGTAGGGCGCGACCCGCGTCGGTCCGTCCCGCACCACGTGCACCTCGCCGTCGGCGACCACCCGCATGAGGTGCGGTCGCCGGATCACGGCTTCGACGTCCCCTTCGCCCACCGGGCCGCCGACCTCGCGCACGAGGTGCACGGAGCGCCACCGCCACGGCGAGCTGCGCGCCAGCGCACGGAAGGACTGCTCGGTCAGCTCCATGGGCCCAGTGTGCGGGTGTCGCGTCTCACGGCACCACCGAATTGCCGCGCGGACCCTCCCTTCGGACAATGGTCGTGCACGTGCCACGTGACGCGGTGAAACTCCGCACCGGCGGTGAGAGCCCGCGACCCGACTGCTGCGGCAGGCGGTGAACTCCGGTAACAGAACCCCGGGGCCGACGGTGACAGTCCGGACGGGAGCGGCGCGCGCGGATCGGATCACCCATGTCCATCATCGAATGGATCTACTCGGCCGGCGTCGACATCGCCGGCTACCGGCTCTCCCTCATGGAGGTCATCGGCATCGGCTTCGGCCTGGCCTCGGCGGTCGGCGGCATGCTCCGCAAGGTCTGGGCCTGGCCGATCGGGATCGTCGGCAACGTCATCCTCTTCTTCGTCTACATCGGCATCACGCTGGGCGTCGACGACAAGGCGCCGCTCTTCGGCCAGTCGGCCCGGCAGATCTTCTTCATCATCACCTCGGTCTACGGCTGGTGGCGCTGGCGGCAGGTCAAGCGCGAGCAGCACACGGGTGACGCCCACGCGATCACCCCGCGGTGGGCCACGTGGGGCGAGCGCGCCGGCCTGGCCGTGATGATGGTCATCGGCATCGCGGTGGCCCAACAGGTCTTCACGATGCTCGGCGCCGGGTGGCCCGCCCCGCGCTGGTACCACGTGGCCGATGCGTGGATCTTCATGGGCTCGCTCCTGGCGACCTATGCGATGGCCCGCGGGTGGAACGAGTTCTGGCTCATCTGGATCGGCGTCGACCTCGTCGGCGTGCCGCTGCTGTGGACGAGCGGCTACCTGCCGACGGCCGTCCTCTACGCCGTCTACGCGGGCTTCGTCCTCTACGGCTTCGTCGTGTGGCTGCGCGCCTCGCGCACGGAGCGTCCGGACCGTGAGCCCGTGGACGAGCCGACCGCACTCGCCAACTAGTCTGGGGCCCTGTGAAGACCTTCGAGAGCCTCTTCGACGAACTCACCCGCAAGGCCGCCGAGCGGCCCGAGGGCTCGGGCACCGTGGCCCAGCTCGACGCGGGGACCCATGCCATCGGCAAGAAGGTCGTCGAGGAGGCCGCCGAGGTGTGGATGGCGGCCGAGTACCAGAGCAAGGAGGAGCTGGCCGAGGAGATCAGCCAGCTGCTCTACCACCTGCAGGTCCTCATGATCGACGGTGGGCTCACCGTCGAGGACGTCTACACCCACCTCTGAGAGGACTCCCGTGCGCATCGCCGTCCCCAACAAGGGCTCCCTGTCCGAACCGACCGTCGAGATGCTCCGCGAGGCGGGCTACCGCGTCCGCCGCGACAGCAAGGAGCTGATCGTCGCCGACCAGGACAACGACGTCGAGTTCTTCTACCTGCGTCCGCGTGACGTCGCCCTCTACGTCGGCAAGGGTCAGGTCGACGCCGGCATCACCGGCCGCGACCTGCTCCTCGACTCCGGCTCCACGGCCACCGAGGTCATGGGTCTGGGCTTCGGCGGCTCGACCTTCCGCTTCGCCGGCCGCCCCGGCGAGGCGAGCAGCGCCGCCGACCTCGACGGTCGTCGCGTGGCCACCTCCTATGCCGGCCTCGTGCGCTCGCACCTCGAGGCGAAGGGGGTCAACGCCGACGTCGTGCGTCTCGACGGCGCCGTCGAGACCGCCATCACCCTCGGCGTCGCCGACGCGATCGCCGACGTCGTCGAGACCGGCACGACCCTGCGCCAGCAGGGGCTCGAGGTCTTCGGCGAGCCGATCCTGCGCAGCGAGGCCGTGCTCATCCGTCGCGCGGACGCGAGCGAAGGGGGGATCGACGTCCTCCACCGTCGCCTCACCGGCGTCGTCACGGCCCGCGAGTACGTCCTGCTCGACTACGACTGCCCGGCGGCCATCGTCGAGCAGGCGGTGCAGCTGACGCCGGGCCTCGAGTCGCCGACGGTCAGCACCCTGCACGACGAGAGCTGGTGCGCGGTGCGCTCGATGGTGCCCCGGGGCCGGACCAACCGGATCATGGACGAGCTCTACGACCTGGGCGCCCGGGCCATCCTCGTCACCGAGATCACCGCGTGCCGACTGTGACCGCCCCCGACCGCGCCGCCGCCGCCGTCTTCCGTCCCACCCGCGGTCGGTGGGTCGCGACGGTCCTCGGCGTCGCGACCCTCGTCGGGTCGGTGCTGCTCGCGCTCAGCCTGCCCGAGCGCTACGGGATCATGGACCAGGTGACGTGCATCGGCATCGGCGCCGGCGTCGCCGCGCTGATGTCGCGCTACGCGACGATCCACGCCCGGCCGACCGCCGAGGGGCTCTACGTGCGCAACCTCGGGCCCGGCGAGCTCGTGCCGTGGGAGCAGATCACGGCCGTGCGCTTCTCCCAGGGGATGCCGTGGCCGCGCATCGACCTCGCCGACGGCCTCGACATGGCGGTCATGGCGATCCAGCGCTCTGACGGCGCGGGCTCGGTCGACGAGGCCCAGCGCCTGGCGGACCTCATCGGCTGAGACCGGAGGCTGCCAACCCTGCAGGACCCTAGGGTCTTGCCGAGATGGAGAGGGACAGGTGGGCCCGTTCACGGGTGCCGTCCGCCCCGAAGACCGCCTCCTCCTGCGCGGCCCACATCTCCCAGTGGGCCTCGAAGACCGCTCCGTCACGCGCGATCGCCCGCGCCCGGCGCAGCTCCGGCGCCCCGTCGAGCCACACCCGCGTGCCGGCGAAGGGGGCCGCCGCGCCCACCGTGCTCCCGCAGCCCTCGACGACGAGCCGCGCGTCGACCTCGAGCGGGATCCGCGGGCCGGGTCGGTCGGCGAGCCAGTCCCACGTCGGGACGATCGGGTCCTCGCCGCGGGTCAGGGGGAGCAGCACGTGCTCGACGAGCAGGCCCGTGGCAGCGGCCAGCCCGGACCAGCCGGGATAGATCGAGTCCATCGAGACCACCGGCGCCTCCCACGCGGCTGCGACCTCGCGGGCGAGGGAGGTCTTGCCGGAGCCGCTGCGCCCGTCGACGGCGATGACGTGGACCCGGCCGCACGAGGGCGGTGCCGTGGCGGCGTGGTCGAGGACCTGACGAAGGGCGGACACCGCACGGAGCGTAGCCGCCGGCCCGGCCCACCACGTGACCGGCGGCGGTGCTCCCTTCGCCCTGCTGGGTAGGCTGCCCCGCGTGTCTCTCGCCGTGCGTGTCATCCCGTGCCTCGACGTCGACGCCGGACGGGTCGTCAAGGGCGTCAACTTCGAGCACCTGCGTGATGCCGGTGACCCTGTCGAGCTCGCCCGGCGCTACGGGCAGCAGGGGGCCGACGAGCTGACCTTCCTCGACGTCACGGCGAGCAGCTCCGACCGGGCGACGACCTACGACGTCGTCACGCGCACGGCCGAGGAGGTCTTCATCCCGCTCACGGTCGGCGGGGGAGTGCGCACCGTCGACGACGTCGACCGGCTGCTGCGCTGCGGCGCCGACAAGGTCGGGGTCAACACGGCCGCCATCGCGCGGCCCGAGCTCATCAGCGAGGTCGCCGACCGCTTCGGCGCCCAGGTGCTGGTGCTGTCGGCCGACGTGCGCCGACGCACCCGCGAGGACGGCTCTGCCGCAGGCGGGTTCGAGGTGACGACGCACGGCGGTCGGACCCGCACGGGGCTCGACGCCATCGAGTGGTGCGCCCGCGCCGCCGAGCTCGGGGCGGGGGGAGATCCTGCTCAACTCCATGGACGCCGACGGCACCAAGGCGGGCTTCGACCTCGAGCTGATCCGGGCCGTGCGCGCCGAGGTGGGCATCCCGGTCATCGCCAGCGGTGGGGCCGGCGCCGCCGAGCACATGCCGCCGGCGGTCGAGGCCGGGGCCGATGCGGTGCTCGCGGCGAGCATCTTCCACTTCGGCGAGGTGACGATCGGTGAGGTCAAGGACGCCCTCGACGCGGCCGGGCACCCGGTGCGGCGCGGCCGCGCCGACTGAGCCGCGCCGACCGGCTGCTCAGACCTCGTAGCTGCCGGTGCGGACCGTCTCGACCGCATCGGGCGGGCCGATGAGCTCGACCTCCGCGACCGCCTGCCGGCCGTAGCCGAAGAGCAGGATCTCGCCGGGTCGGCCGTGGATCTCGACGACCGGGCCGTTGCCCGAGCCGACCTTCGTGCGCCGCTTGGCGGTGACGAGGGCGAGGTCGACCCCCTTCGCACTGCGGAAGAGCATCCGGCCCATGAGGCCCAGGCGGTCACCGAGGGCCGAGGTCATCTCGCTGCTGAGGGTGCGCCGGGGCGCGCCGAGCTGCGCCCGCAGGACGTCCTCGTGGTGGATGAACATCTCGACGAGGTTCATCTGCTCGTCAACGGCCGGCACCCGCGCCGGGTGCAGGCGCGGCGGCCCCTGGCGCAGCCGCTCGACGAGGTCACCGAAGTCGTGCTTCGCCAGCAGGCCGGCCATCGCGGCCTCGGTGCGGCCGGCCAGGGGAGCGGCGAAGATCCCCGCGGCCAGGTCCGGGCGGCCCTCGCGGACGAGGAGGTGGGCCAGCAGGTCCGCGCTCGTCCACGTGCCGCACAGGGTCGGCACGTCGGGGCCGACCTCGAGGAGGGTGTCGCACAGGGCGAGGCGCTCGGCGCGTGCATGGCGGATCACGTGGGCCTCCTCGGCCGGTGGGCGGTCTGTCTGACGTCGCAGGGTAACCCCGGGCACGTCGGCGGCGCGACGCGAGCGAGTGCCAGAATGCGGGGGTGTCCACCCCTTCGACCTCGCCCCTGCCCCCCGAGATCGCCGACCGGCTGAGCCGGGACCCGGCCGGTCTCGTCGCCGCGATCGTCCAGCAGCACGACACCCGCGAGGTGCTCATGCTCGGCTGGATGGACGACGAGGCCCTGCACCGCACGCTGACGAGCGGTCGGGTGACCTTCTGGTCCCGCAGCCGGCAGGAGTACTGGCGCAAGGGCGACACCTCGGGCCACGTGCAGCACGTGCGCTCGGTCGCCCTCGACTGCGACGGCGATGCCCTCCTCGTGCAGGTCGACCAGGTCGGCGCGGCCTGCCACACCGGCGACCGCACCTGCTTCGACGCCGGCGACCTCGGTGCGAGCGTGGGGGCGACGGCGTGACGGCACCGCAGACGGAGGTGCCCGACCTCACCCCCGGACGCACCTGGCCCGACCTCGACACCTTCAGCGTCCTCGCCCGGGACCGCCGGGTCGTGCCCGTCGTGCGACGCCTCGTCGCCGACGGCGAGACCCCGGTCGGCGTCTACCGCAAGCTCGCGGGGGACGCGCCCGGCACCTTCCTCCTCGAGTCGGCCGAGCACGGCGGCGTGTGGTCGCGGTGGTCGATCATCGGCGCGCAGAGCCGCGCGACGCTCACCGAGCGCGACGGGCAGACGCACTGGATCGGCGAGCCGCCCGTCGGCGTGCCCACCGACGGCGACCCCACCGCTGCGCTGCGGGCGACCCTCGAGGCCCTGTCGACCGACCCCATCGACGGGCTGCCGCCCCTGACCGGCGGCATGGTCGGCGCGATCACCTACGACGCCGTGCGCCGGTGGGAGCGGGTGCCGAGCGAGCTGCCCGACGTGCTCGGCGTGCCCGAGCTCGGCATGGTCCTCGCCACGGACGTCGCCGTCCTCGACCACAGCGACGGCTCGCTCCTGCTCGTGGCCAATGCGATCAACTACGACGACACCGACGAGCGGGTCGAGGAGGCCTGGCAGGACGCCGTCGCCCGACTCGACACGATAACCGAGCGGCTCGCGGCCCCGGCCCCGAGCACGGTCGCGACGTCGACCCGGAGGCAGCGGCCGCGGCCCGCAGGGAGGTCGAGAGCGACGTGACGGTCGAGCGCTTCGAGGAGATCGTCGAGCAGGCCAAGGAGGACATCCGCTCCGGCGAGGTCTTCCAGGTCGTGCTGTCGCAGCGCTTCAGCACCCCCTGCCCCGTCGATGCGCTCGAGGTCTACCGCGCGCTGCGGCGGTCCAACCCGAGCCCGTACATGTACTTCGTGCGGCTGCCGCACCCCGACGGGTCGGTCTACGAGGTCGTCGGCTCCTCGCCGGAGGCGCTCGTCAAGGTGACCGGCCGCCGGGCGATCACCCACCCCATCGCCGGCACCCGTCCCCGGGGCAAGACCCCGGAGCAGGACCTCCAGCTCGAGGAGGACCTCATCGAGGACCCCAAGGAGCGAGCCGAGCACCTCATGCTCGTCGACCTCGGCCGCAACGACCTGCAGCGGGTCTGCTCCGCCGGCACCGTCGAGTGCGTCGAGTTCATGAACCTGCGCCGCTACAGCCACGTCATCCACCTCGAGTCGACCGTCGTCGGCGAGATGGCGAAGGGGGTCAACGCCTTCGACGTCCTCGTGGCCACCTTCCCCGCCGGCACGCTCTCGGGTGCGCCCAAGCCGCGCGCCCTGCAGCTCATCGAGCACTACGAGCGCAGTCGCCGCGGGGTCTACGGCGGGGTCGTCGGCTATCTCGACTTCCACGGCGACATGGACATGGCCATCGCCATCCGCACCGCGCTCGTCAAGGACGGGCGGGCCCACGTGCAGGCCGGTGCCGGCATCGTCGCCGACTCGGTGCCGAGCCTCGAGCAGGAGGAGACGGTGCACAAGGCCGGGGCCGCGCTCGCCGCGGTCGCGTCCGCGCGCGCCGTGCGACCCGTCGGGGGTGCCTCGTGAGGCTGCTCACCCGCAAGCCCGTCGTCGTCCTGCTCGCCATCGCGGCCGGGATCGTCCTGCTCGCCGCCGGTCGCGCCGATGGATCACCGGCACCGTCGACGGTGTCGCCGGCCCGGTGCGCAGCAGCGCCACCGGCTCGGAGGCCGCCCCGGGTCTCGCCGCATCGCGCTCG
>NZ_JBNFOF010000127.1:0-9267 GCF_057364645.1 Janibacter sp. CFPM2_SD2 | reverse complement strand
CAGTCGGGGTGTGCCAGCCCATGTCAGCCCCTCGCCCGCAGCCGTCCGCCGGGCAGCGCCGGGGCGGGAAGGGGGGCGGGCTGCCCCTCGGGGAAGGGACCGAAGCGCTCCTCGCCCTCCGGCGGCTGCTCGCCGATCTCGGCCATCCAGCGGTCGCGGGCGGCGACGACGTCCTCGTGGCTGCGGCCGACGAAGTTCCACCACATGACGATCTGCTCGCCGAGCGGCTCACCGCCGACGAGCACGAGGCGGGCGCCGGTGCGGGAGGTGAGGGTGAAGCGCTGGCGGCCGGTGCCGACGTAGCCCAGCTCGCCCCGCTCGAGGGCGGTGCCGTCGATGCTCACGTCGCCGTCGTCGAGCAGCACGGCGTGCTCGTGGCCGGCCGGGACCTCGACGACGGTCTCGGCGTCGGCGTCGAGCAGCAGCTCGGCCCCGGTGAGGGCGCCGTGGGTGACGACGGGGGAGCGCTCGCCGAAGAGCTCGCCGAGGAAGACTCGGGCGATGCCGCCGGGGACGTAGGCCGGCTCGGGCACGTGGTGGTCGAAGGTCGGCTTGGTGTCGACGGCGTCGCCCGGCAGCGCGAACCACAGCTGCACCCCGTGCAGCACGCTCGTGTCCGGCGTGGAGAACTCGGAGTGGCTGACGCCGCGCCCGGCCGTCATGAGGTTGAGCTCGCCGGGGCGGACCATCGCGTGCGCACCCGTCGAGTCGCGGTGCTCGATCTCGCCGGTGAAGAGCCACGAGACGGTCGCCAGCGCGGTGTGCGGGTGCCGCGGCACGACCATGCCGCCGGTGGCCGCGACGTCGTCGGGCCCGTAGTGGTCGAGGAAGCACCAGCCGCCCACGAGGGAGCGGGCTCTGGAGGGGAGGGTGCGTCGCACCGTCATCGCCCGGGGGCCGCCGAGGGGGACCTCCCGGGGCACCAGGATCTGCACGTCGTCCACCACTCCCACGCTACCCCCGCGTCGTGGTGGACAGGGATCCGTCCGCTCGGAGAGGCTGTCGCCGTGACGGAGTCGACGGACCACCTGCACGCCCTGGCTGCCGCGAAGGGGGTCGAGACCCAGTGGTGGGACTGGCGCGGCGAGCACCGCGAGGTGCCGCCGGAGTCGCTGCGCGCGGTCCTCGCGGCGATGGGGGAGGAGGTCGGCGACGACGCCTCGGTCCTCGCCTCGCTCGAGCGCACCCGCACGGCGCCGTGGCGCCGTACGTTGCCCCCGACCGTCGTCCAGCGCGAGGGGGACCCCCTTCGCCTCCTCGTGCACGTGCCGCACGGCAGTGGTGTGGCCGTGCACATCACGCTCGAAGGGGGGTCCCGCCGTGACCTGCAGCAGCTCGAGCACGTCGTCGAGCCGCACGACGTCGACGGTGGGCTCGTCGGCGAGGCCGCCTTCGAGGTCCCGGGCGACCTGCCGCTCGGCTGGCACGAGATCGTCGCCGAGCCCGAGGCCGGTCCGCTGTCGCCGGGCACCGACCGGGCCGTGCTCGTCACCGTGCCGCAGCGTCTCGAGCTGCCCGAGGTGGTGCAGGAGGCGCCGCGCACCGGCCTGCTGACGCAGCTGTACCAGGTGCGCGGCTCCGGCAGCCAGGGCATCGGCGATCTCGGCGACCTCGCCACGCTCGGCGAGTGGGCGGCCCGCGAGCACGACGCGCACTTCGTCCTGGTCAACCCGCTGCACGCGGCCGAGCCGGTGCCACCGATGGAGCCCTCGCCCTACCTGCCGACCTCGCGCCGCTTCCTCAACCCCGTCTACATCGACCTGCGACAGCTGCCCGGGGCCGAGACGCTGCCGCCGCAGGCGCGCGCGGAGATCGAGGCCCTCGCCGAGCAGGCCAGGGTCCTCGACGCCCACGACACCATCGACCGCGACGCGGTCTGGGCGCTCAAGGAGCCGGCCCTGCGCACCGCCTTCCGCCACCTCGGCGCGGGGCAGGCGCGCGAGGTCGGCGCGCTGCACGCGACCGAGGGGCAGGCGCTCGTCGACTTCGCGACGTGGTGCTCGCTCGGCGGCCACCCACGGGGCGCTGTGGGAGAGCGAGTGGCCGACCGACCTGCACGATCCCGCAGGGCCCGCCGTCCGCGCGCACCGCGAGGCCCACCGCGAGGAGATCTCCTTCCACGTGTGGCTCCAGTGGGTCGTGCGCACCCAGCTGACGCGGGCCCAGCAGCGCCTGCGCCAGGCGGGCATGGGCATCGGTGTCGTCACCGACCTCGCCGTCGGCATCCACCCCGAGGGTGCCGACGCGTGGGCGCTATGCGATGCGCTCGCCCGGGGCGTGGACGTCGGCGCACCGCCCGACCAGTTCAACCAGCTCGGGCAGAACTGGTCGCAGCCGCCGTGGCGGCCCGACCGGCTCGCCGAGCTCGGCTACGCCCCCTTCCGCGACATTCTGCGGGCCGTGCTCGCCGGGGCCGGCGGCGTGCGCGTCGACCACGTCATCGGGCTCTTCCGTCTGTGGTGGGTGCCCGAGGACTGCTCGCCGGGGGAGGGGGCCTACGTCCGCTACGACCACGAGGCGCTCGTCGGCATCCTCGCCCTCGAGGCCCACCGGGCCGGTGCCCTCGTCGTCGGCGAGGACCTCGGCGTCGTCGAGCCGTGGGTGCGCGAGCACCTGCGCGAGCGGGGCGTCCTCGGCACGAGCGTCGCGTGGTTCGAGTGGGGCGACGACGGTCGGCCGCTGCCGCCCGAGGCCTACCGCGAGCTGTGCCTGGCGACCGTGACCACCCATGACCTGCCGCCGACCGCGGGCTACCTCGGCCTCGAGCACGTCGCCATCCGTGAACGGCTCGGCCTGCTCACCCGACCCGTCGACGAGGAGCGCGCCGCCGAGGAGGCGAGCGTGCGGGCGGTGCGTGAGGCCCTGCACGAGCGGGGGCTGCTCGCCGACGTCGACGCCGACCCGGCTGAGGTGGTGGCCGCGCTGCACCACTGGCTGGGGCTGACCCCTTCGCGCCTGCGGGGCATCGCCCTGACCGACCTCGTGGGGGACGTGCGGGCGATCAACCAGCCCGGCACCGACGAGGAGTACCCCAACTGGCGGCTGCCGCTCGCCGGCCCCGACCGGCGGCAGGTCAGCCTCGACGACGTCGTCGCGGGGGTCGTGGGGACCCGCTCGCAGGAGTCGCCGCGATCCTGACCCGCGCCGCGATATCGGCGGTGTCACGGCCGGATCACCGCAAGGTTTCCGGGGCGTGAGGGTTAACCCTGCATCTCCTTTGACCGGTGCCGGGGCGGTCACCGAAGAGTCACAGTTGTGTCTCAGGGCACACCGGGTCATGGTGCGAATCGACCTCGTGGTTTTTGATGTCACGAGCAGTCGCGGACCGCGCTGCGACCCCAGGGGTGGACCCGCATCGAGCCGGGAAAGCCGATAGACCCGCCTTCCCGGCGGCATGACGTAGGAGGACCCATGCGAGTGAAGTCTCGCGCGATGGCAGTTGCCAGCATCTCCGCGATCGCACTTCTCGCGACCGCGTGCGGCGGCGACAGCGACAGCGACAGCACCTCGGGCGGCGGCGGCGCCGGCGGCGAGATCAAGGCCGGTGGCTGCAACCCCGAGAACCCGCTGGTTGCGGGCAACACCGCAGAGACCTGTGGCGGTGACGTCCTCGACGTCCTGACCGCCAAGCTGGTCCACTACAACCCCGAGACGGCCGAGCCCGAGAACGACATCGCCGAGTCGATCGACACCGATGACAACCAGAACTTCACGGTGAAGATCAAGAAGGGCTACAAGTTCCACGACGGGACCGAGGTCAAGGCGAAGAACTTCGTCGACGCCTGGAACTACACCGCCTTCGGCCCCAACGGCCAGCAGGGTGGCTACTTCTTCGAGCCCGTCGAGGGCTACGACAAGGTCTCGGACCCCAAGTCCAAGGTCAAGGAGCTGTCGGGCCTGAAGGTCGTCGACGACTACACCTTCACGATCAAGACCTCCGAGAAGGTCTCGAACCTCCCGCTGCGCCTCGGCTACACCGCCTTCGCCCCGCAGCCCGACTCCTTCTTCGACGACCCGGAGGCCTTCGGCAAGAAGCCCGTCGCCGCCGGTCCGTACAAGTTCGACTCGTGGGACGAGAACTCCTCGATCGTCCTCAGCAAGTTCGACGACTACGCGGGTGACTTCGGTGGCCAGGCCGACAAGATCACCTTCCAGATCTTCCAGGACGCCGACGCCGAGTACACCGCTCTCCAGGCCGGCGAGATCGACGTCGTCCGCCAGATCCCGGCGAGCGCGCTCATCGACGACAAGTTCAAGAGCGACCTCGGTGAGGGCCGTTACCTGGAGAAGGAGAACTCCACCCTCCAGTTCATCGGCATGAACTACCACGTCACGCCGGAGCTGAAGAACGTCAAGGTCCGCCAGGCGATCTCGATGGCCATCGACCGGCCGACCATCGTCAAGCAGATCTTCAACGGCGCGATGACGCCGGCCACCGGCTGGGTCTCCCCGATCGTCGACGGCTACAAGGAAGGCGCCTGCGGCGAGTACTGCACGTACAACCCGGAGAAGGCCAAGCAGCTGCTCAAGGAGGGTGGCGGCTTCGATGGCAAGCTGACCCTGACCTACAACGGTGACGGCGGCCACAAGGAGTGGACCGAGGCGGTCTGCAACTCGGTCAACAAGGCCATCGGCATCGACTGCGTCGCCACCCCGGCGGTCGACTTCAAGACCATGCTGACCAAGCTGGGCGAGGACGAGCTCAAGGGCATGTTCCGCATGGGCTGGGTCATGGACTACCCGTCGATCGAGAACTACCTCGCGCCGATCTACGGCAAGGGTGCCGGCTCGAACTACTACGGCTACGACAACGCCGACTTCCAGGCCAAGATGAAGGAGGCCGGCGCTGCCGAGACCCCCGAGGAGGCCAACAAGCTGTACCAGGAGGCCGAGGGCATGATCGCCAAGGAGTTCACGACCATCCCGACGTGGTACGGCAAGACCATCATCGGTTGGTCGGAGCGCGTGGGCGACGTCCAGGCGACCCCCTTCGGCAACCCCGACCTGGCGGCGATGACCGTCAAGGAGTGACCCTGAACCAGGGCTGACTTCGCACTGCACCGGCCGGCCATCGCTCGATGGCCGGCCGGTGGCGTGCCGACCGACCGCCGATCGCGGATGCCGGTCACACCCAATGAGTTACCCTCTCCCGGCACCCCGGGACTGAGGTGCGCTACCAGCTCCATAGGAGGTGCACGTGGGCAAGTACATCGTTCGCCGATTGCTCCAGATGATCCCGGTGATCATCCTCTCCACGTTCCTGATCTACGCCATGGTCTTCGCCATGCCCGGCGACCCCACGGCAGGCAAGTGTGGCGAGCGGCCGTGTCCCGCTGCCTACGTCGAGAAGTTCAACGAGAAGTACCACCTGGACGAGCCGCTGCCGGTCCAGTACGGCTACTACGCCAAGAACGTCCTGCAGGGCGACTTCGGCGAGAACCAGTACGGCAACTCCGTGGCCGAGGAGCTCGGTGAGCGCTTCACGGTCACCGGCAAGCTCGCCGTCATGGCCCTGGTCTTCGAGGGCGTCATCGGCATCATCGCCGGTGTCCTCGCAGGTCTGCGCAAGGGCGGGTTCATCGACAACCTCGTGCTCATCAGCACGCTCTTCGTCATCTCCGTGCCGATCTTCGTCGTCGGCTTCGCGGCCCGCTACTTCCTGGGCCTCAAGTGGGGCATCTTCCCGGCGCTGGCGTCCGGCAAGGACCCGAGCTTCTACAGCCTGATCATGCCGGCCATGGTGCTCGGCTCGACCTCCTTGGCCTACATCGCGCGCCTCATGCGCACCAACATCGCCGAGAACATCAAGTCCGACTACGTGCGCACCGCGAAGGCCAAGGGCCTCTCGCCCAAGCGCATCATCGGCATCCACACCCTGCGCAACTCGATGATCCCCGTCATCACCTTCATGGGCTACGACTTCGGTGCCCTGCTCGGTGGCGCCATCGTCACGGAGGGCATCTTCAACATCATGGGCGTCGGTGGCTACATCTTCACCGGTATCCGCAACCGTGACGGCATCGCCGTCGTCGGGGCGGTCACGGCGCTGGTCATCGTCTACCTGGTGATGAACCTCATCGTCGACCTCCTCTACGGCGCCCTCGACCCGAGGATCAGCAATGACTGACAAGAGCACGGCGCAGGACGCCGCACAGGACCCCGGCCAGGACGAGGCGACGGCGACGACGACGCGCGAGGCGGCCATCGCGGTCGGCACCGCGCCCGAAGGGGGCGAGGCCCGCTCCCTCACCGCGGACGCCTTCGCCTCCCTTCGTCGCAACCCGCTCTTCTGGATCTCGGGGGTGCTGATCATCATCCTCCTGCTGATGGCGATCTGGCCCTCGCTCTTCACGACCTACGACCTGAAGTTCAACGACCTCAGCAAGGCCCGGGAGACCCCGAGCGGCGAGCACTGGTTCGGCACGGACACCCAGGGTCAGGACATCTACACCCGCACGATCTACGGCGCCCGCGCGTCGATCATCGTCGGCGTGCTCTCGACCCTCGGCGTGCTCCTGCTCGGGTCCTTGCTGGGTCTGATCGCCGGGTACATCGGCGGCTGGGTCGACGCCCTCATCAGCCGTGCCGGCGACATCTTCTTCGCCATCCCGCTGCTGCTGTCGGGCATCATCTTCCTGTCCTCGATCCGGGAGCGGGAAGAGATCTTCGGCATCCCGATCCAGGGCTACTTCGGCGTCGTGATGCAGGTCGTGCTCGTCTTCGTCCTCTTCGGCTGGCCGAGCCTGATGCGCCTCATGCGCAGCTCGGTCATCCAGGTCAAGCCCAACGACTACGTCCAGGCCGCTCGCGCCCTCGGCGCCTCGCCGATGCGGATCATCCGCCGGCACGTCCTGCCCAATGCGATGGCCCCGGCGATCGTCGTCACGACGATCAACCTCGGCAGCTACATCGCCGCGGAGGCGACGCTGTCCTTCCTCGGCATCGGTCTGCGTCCGCCGACCGTGTCATGGGGTGTGATGATCAACGACGCCCTCGTGCCGCTGCAGACCTACCCGCACATCCTCTTCTTCCCGGCGCTCTTCCTGAGCATCACGGTCCTGGCCTTCATCATGCTCGGCGACGCCGTGCGTGACGCCTTCGACCCGAAGGGGCGCTGAGAGACAGGTGAGTGACCACATGACCACACCGACGACCCCGTCGTCCGGGGAGCACCTGCTCGAGGTCGACGACCTCCACGTCGAGTTCCATACCCGCGAGGGCATCGCCAAGGCGATCAACGGCGTCAACTTCACCCTCGACGAGGGCGAGACGCTGGCGATCCTCGGCGAGTCCGGGTCGGGCAAGTCCGTGACCGCACAGGCGATCATGGGCATCCTCGACATGCCCCCGGCCGTCATCCCGGGCGGGCGGATCCTCTACAAGGGTCAGGACCTGCTGACCATGCCGGAGGACCAGCGGCGAGCGACCCGTGGCCCGGAGATCTCGATGATCTTCCAGGACGCGCTCAGCTCGCTCAACCCCGTCTTCCCGGTCGGCTGGCAGATCGCCGAGATGTTCCGGGTGCACCGCGGGTCCAACCGCGCGGACGCCTACGCCGAGGCCGTGCGCCTCATGGAGCGCGTCAACATCCCGGCGGCCAAGGACCGCGTCAAGGCCTACCCGCACCAGTTCTCGGGCGGTATGCGGCAGCGCATCATGATCGCCATGGCGATCGCGCTCGACCCCAAGGTGCTCATCGCCGACGAGCCGACGACGGCTCTCGACGTGACGGTCCAGGCCCAGATCATGTCCCTCCTGCAGGAGCTGCAGGAGGAGTTCAAGATGGGTCTGATCCTCATCACGCACGACCTGGGTGTCGTCGCCGACGTCGCCGACCGCATCGCGGTCATGTACGCCGGCCGGATCGTCGAGCGGGCCGACGTCGACGAGATCTACGCCCGGCCGGGTCACCCCTACACGCGGGGTCTGCTCGAGTCGATCCCGCGCCTGGACCAGAAGGGCCAGTCGCTCTCGGCCATCGGTGGCCTGCCGCCGAACCTCACCCGCATCCCCGAGGGGTGCGCCTTCAACCCGCGCTGCGTCATGGCGCAGGACATCTGCCGGACCGAGCGCCCCGAGCTGCTCGACATCGGCCCGCGTCGCCAGTCCGCCTGCCACTTCAGCCAGGAGGTGCTCGATGCCTGAGGCGATCCTCACGGCCAAGGGCCTGAAGAAGCACTACCCGATCAAGGGCGGTGTGCTCCGCACGACCGTCGGCCACGTCAAGGCCGTCGACGGTGTCGACTTCGAGCTCTACAAGGGCGAGACGCTCGGCATCGTCGGTGAGTCCGGCTGCGGCAAGTCGACCCTGGGTCGACTGCTCATGCGGCTCGAGGAGCCGACCGAGGGCACTGTCGACTTCGACGGGGTCGACATGTACAGCCAGTCGGGGTCCGCGATGCGCAAGCTGCGTCGCGACATCCAGATCGTCTTCCAGGACCCCTACACCTCGCTCAACCCCCGGCGCACCGTCGGCGAGATCGTGGCCGAGCCGCTGGAGATCCACTCCGACGTCGTGCCGCGTGGTGGACGCAAGCGCCGGGTCCAGGAGCTGCTGGAGCTCGTGGGTCTCAACCCCGAGCACATCAACCGCTACCCGCACCAGTTCTCCGGCGGCCAGCGCCAGCGCATCGGCATCGCCCGTGGCATCGCGCTCAACCCCAAGGTGCTCATCTGCGACGAGCCGGTCTCCGCGCTCGACGTGTCGGTCCAGGCGCAGGTCATCAACCTGATGGAGAAGCTGCAGGACGAGCTCGGCCTGTCCTACATCTTCATCGCCCACGACCTGTCCGTGGTGCGCCACATCTCCGACCGGGTCGGGGTCATGTACCTCGGCCGCATGGTCGAGATCGGCGACGAGGACGACATCTACTCGCGCCCGACGCACCCCTACACCCAGGCTCTGCTCTCCGCCGTGCCGGTGCCGGACCCGACCCTGCGCGGCAAGCGCGACCAGATCGTCCTCAGCGGCGACGTGCCGTCCCCGGCCAACCCGCCGCAGGGCTGCCACTTCCACACCCGCTGCTGGAAGGCGCAGGACATCTGCCGCACGGAGACCCCCGTGCTCGAGCTGCGCAGCGACGGTGCCGGCGAGCACCCCTCGCGATGCCACTTCGCCGAGCCGCGGGTCATCGTCGAGACGCAGGACGTGACCGACATCGACTCCGGCCTCTTCGCCGGCCAGGGCCTCGCGGACGTCGACGACGCGATGGCCGCGGGCCGGGCCGGTGGCGCTGCCGCCGGCGGAGCCACGACCGACACCTCGAC
>NZ_JBNFOF010000126.1:0-9289 GCF_057364645.1 Janibacter sp. CFPM2_SD2 | reverse complement strand
CGCGCTCGGCCACTCCCTCGGTGGCCACCTCCTCGCCGCCCACCTCGCCGGCCCGACGCCCGCGGTCGACGCCGCCGTGCTCATCGGGTCGGGGACGCCGCACTGGCGCGCGCAGCAGGGGCTCAAGACCCTCGTGCAGACCCAGCTCGTCGCGGTCGTCTCGCGGCTGTGCGGCTACTGGCCCGGCGTGCGCCTCGGCTTCGGCGGGACGCAGGCGCGGACGCTGATGCGCGAGTGGGCGGCCTTCTCCCGCACCGGGCGTCTGACTCCCGGGGGCCGAGACATCACGGCGGGGCTCGCCGGGCGCTCGCTGCCCTTGCTCGCCGTCGACCTCGACAACGACACCCTCGCTCCGCCGGCCGCCGTCGACGAGCTGGTCGGGCTCTTCGCGAGTGCCGAGGTCGAGCGCTTCACCTTCGCCAAGGCGGCGGGCGACCCGGGCAAGCCTGTCAACCACTACAGCTTCGCCCGCTCCCCCGAGATGATCGGTGAGCGGATCGCCGCCTGGGTCACCGGACGGGTCGGCGAGCGCGCACGACCCTGAGGACCGCAGACGGACCGGTCAGCGAGCCCGGCCTGCCGACCAGGGGTCGATCAGCTCGATGCCGGTACCGGTGAAGTCCTTGGTGTTGCGCGTGGCCAGGGAGGCTCCGTGGGCCCGGCACGTCGCGGCGATGAGTGCGTCCACGGTGCTCACGGGCCGGCCGGACAGCTCTCGGCCGGACATGACATGGGCATAGGCCACGGCCGCCGGCCCGTCGAGAGGGAGGACCCGGTCGTCGCCGAGCCGCTGGAAGAACGCATCGAGCGCGCCCTCCAGCCGCTGCCGCCGAGCACCCGCGGGCATTCGCCCCAGCCCGTGCAGGAGCTCCCCGACGACGACGGCGGGCACGGCGAGGTCGGCGTCGGCGACCGAGGCCGCCCATCTCACGACCTCGGCCTCGGGCTGCAGTCTCATCAGCTCGGAGACGACGTTGGTGTCGACCGCGATCATCCGAAGGCCGGGTCGGTGAAATCGACGCGAGGTGGGTCGGACTCACGTGGGGGCGGCTCCAGGTCGGACTCCATCTCGACCACCACGTCGCCACGACCTGCCCAGTACAGATCCATCAGGGCATTGGGCCGCTGCTGCCGGTGGCCGGCCGCCGCCGTCAGGATCGAGCGGACCTCTGCCTCCATCGAGTGACCGTGCTCCGCCGCCATCAGGCGCAGTCGGTCACGGACGTCGTCATCGAGGTTGCGAACGGTGATCGCTGCCATCGCTATCATCTCCCGCTCTCGATGCTAGCACTCCGGTCGGACGAGCTCCTGGGTGACCCGCTGCGCCTCCGGGCCGACCTCGACCCGGGTGGGGACGCCGAGGACGAGCGGCATCTGCGGCTGCTGGTGCCCCACGTCGGCGTCGAGCACGACCGGCACCCCGAGACCGTCGAGGGCATCGCGCACCGCCTCGTGCTGAGTCAGGGTCGGCGCATCGGGGGCGGGCGTGCGGCCGATGACGACGCCGGCGCACCGGTCGAACCACCCCGCCAGCCGCAGTCCGTGCAGGCAGCGGGCGATCTCGAAGGCATTGCCCTCCGCGGCCTCGAGCAGGACGACGGGCGGCTGCTCCTGCACCTGCGCCCAGGACCACACGTCACCGAAGGCGGTGCCCGCCAGCGGCGAGAGCACCTCGATGCAGCCACCGACGAGCGGTCCGGCGAAGCTGGCCGCCTCCCCCTCGAGCAGCGACCACCGGGTCGGCTCGGTGAGCGTCATCTCGTCGACGCCGGGGTCACCCTCGTAGTCGTCCCAACCCGCGGCGCGGCGGTGCGTGGCGGCGGTCTGGGTGAGCTCGCCGCCCTCGGCGGTCGCCACGTCGAGCCAGTGCAGGTGGCCGGGGGCGGGCGCGTAGGGCGTGTCCATGAGGTTGCTGCCGTGGAGGGTCGCCCACCCGGCGCGCAGGGTGAGCGGCAGCATCGTCGTCGCCGTGTCGGAGAAGCCGACGTACCAGGTCGGGTCGCACTCGGCGAGCAGGTCGAGGTCGAGCCACGGCAGCACGTCGATGCCGGTCTCACCACCCCATGGCGGGATGACCGCGTGGACGTCGGGGTCGACGAGCAGGGCCATGAGCTCGTCGGCGCGGGCTCGCGCGAGCGCTCACGTGGGTGTCGGTCGTGTCGCGCAGGCAGACCCCCTCGACGACCTCGAAGCCGCGCCGCCGCAGACCGGCGATCGCCAGGTCGAGGCGGGGCTGCAGGGTCGGCGGGACCCCGGAGCTGGGTGCGGTGACCGCGATCGTGTCACCGGGGCGAAGGGGGGCGGGCAGGCGCGCGTCCATGCCCCCAGTCCACCAGTGACCGGCCACCGCGTCGAGTTAGATTGCGGCACATGACGCGACGAGCCATCTGCTTCGACCTCGACGGCACGCTCGTCGACTCCCTGCCGGACATCATCGGGAGCATCACGGCCGCGATGGTCGAGCACGGGCTGCCCGACCCGGGCGACCCGCCGGTCCGTGCGCTCGTCGGCCTCCCCCTCGAGGACATGTTCACCGCCCTCGCTCCCGAGGGGGACGTCGCCGCCCTCGCGGCGTCATACCGCCGGATCTACCCGGCCCGCTTCACCCAGCGATCCGCTCCCTTCGTCGACACCATCGAGGTGCTCGAGGCCCTCCGGGCCAAGGGATATCTGCTCGCGGTGACGACGACGAAGCGCAGCGAGATGGCACGCGACCTCGTCACCGCGCTCGGGCTCGCCGACCACCTCGACCACGTGCAAGGCACCGACGGCTTCCCCGCCAAGCCGGCGCCCGACGTCATCAAGCGGGCGCTGTCCGCGCTCGACGCCGAGGGCACGTGGATGGTGGGCGACACGACGCACGACGTGCACGCGGGTGCGGCCGCGGGGCTGCGGACCTTTGCCGTGTGCCGCCCGGAGGCCACCCACGCCCGGGCCACGCTCGCCTCGGCAAACCCCGACCGGCTCGAGGAGTCGCTGCTGCCGCTGCTCGACCTCGTCTGAGCCCGGGAGCGCGTGCACAACAGGTCGTCCTCGTGCACGAAAGGGCCGATGAACGCCGCGACATGCATCAGGACGACCTGTTGTGCACGCTCAGATGTCGTAGGTGGCGTCCGGCCGGGCCAGCTCGACCTCACCCGGCCACACGGCGGCGGCCTCGGCGCGGCAGACCTCGGGGTCGTTCCACGCGGGGATGTGGGTGAGCATGAGGCGCCCCACTCCCCCGGCGGCGACCGCGGCCTCGGCGGCCCGGCGCCCGGTGAGGTGGATGCCGCGGGCCTCGTCGCGCCCCTCGACGAAGGCGGAGTCGACGAGCACGAGATCGGCATCGGCGAAGAGCGGGGTCAGCGCGTCGCAGGAGTCGGTGTCGCCGCTGTAGGCGAGCACCCGACCGTCGGCCTCGACGCGGAAGCCGTAGGCCTCGACGGGGTGGTTGACGAGGAAGGGCCGCACGACGAAGGGCCCGATGTGCGTCGGCACGCTCGTGGAGACGCGGCGGAAGTCGAGGACCCCGGTCATCCCGGCCTCGTCGATGCCCTCGTAGGCCGCGGCGAGTCGCTCGGCCGCGCCCGCGGGGCCGTAGACCGGCAGGCGCTCGGTGAGCGCGCCCTCGGGTCGGTAGGTGCGGGTGACGTACATGCCGGTGAGGTCGATGCAGTGGTCCGGGTGCAGGTGGCTGAGCACGACGGCATCGAGGTCGGCGAGGTCGATGTGCCGTTGCAGGGCGCCGAGCGCGCCGTTGCCCAGGTCGAGCACGATGCGCCAGGTGCGCCCCTCGTGCTCGGCCGTGACGAGATAGCAGGAAGCGGGCGACTCGGGTCCCGCGAAGGACCCGGAGCACCCGACGACGGTGAGCCTCACGACTCTTCCCCCATGTTGCCGAAGACGTCCGCCACCTCGGGTCCGAGGAAGCGACGGGCCAGCGACCGGAAGCGCTCCGGGTCCCCCGTCGTGGTGAACCCGTGCCCCGGAGCCGGCAGCGACTCGGGACGCAGCAGGTCGTGGTCCGCAAGAACACGGTAGACGTCCTTGGCCGTCTCCTCGGCAGATGAGACGAGGGTGACACCCTCGCCCATGACGTAGGACAGGGCGCCGGTGAGCAGCGGGTAGTGGGTGCAGCCGAGGACGAGCGTGTCCACCTCGGCCCGACGAAGGGGGTCGAGGTAGCCGTGGGCGACGTCGAGCACCTCCGGCCCGGACGTCGTGCCGGCCTCGACGAGCTCGACGAAGCGCGGGCAGGGCTGGGAGAAGACCTGCGTGTGCGGCGCGGCGGCGAAGGCATCGAGGTAGGCGCGCGAGCGGTGGGTCCCCTCGGTCGAGATGACCCCGACGCGGTGGTTGCGGGTGGCCAGGACCGCGCGCCGCACGGCCGGGCGGATGACCTCGATGACGGGCACGTCGTAGCGCTCGCGCGCGTCGTGCAGGACGGCTGCGCTCGCGGTGTTGCACGCGATGACGAGCAGCTTGACCCCGTGGTCGACGAGTCGGTCGAGGCACTCGAGGGCGAACTCGCGGGTCTGCGCGATCGGCCTGGGGCCGTAGGGCGCTCGCGCCGTGTCACCGAGGTAGGCGACCGACTCGTGCGGCAGCTGGTCGATGACGGCGCGGGCGACGGTCAGCCCCCCGAAGCCGGAGTCGAAGATGCCGATCGGCTGGGCAGCGGTCGACGGGTCGCTCACTCGCCCTCGTCCTCTGCGTCGTCCTCGTCGTCGGGCAGCAGGAGGTCGACGTCCTCGCCGGTGAGCGCGCGGGTGAGCGACTCCTGCAGCCAGGTGAGGAAGTCGTAGACGCTCAGCGCGAAGATCGCCGGGTCGTCGGAGGGCAGCGACTCGACGAGCTCCTCGAGCCGGGTCGCGTCCTCGTCGGTGCGCAGCCCGAGCCGCTCGCCCATGACGAGCCGCACGTCGGTCAGGGCGACGAGCACGAGGGGCGCCTCGCGGCGGGGCACGACCCACCGCTCGTCCTCGGCCTCCTCGAGCAGCCGCACCGTCGCCGCCAGACCGGCGTGCTTGCGCTGCCGCAGGCCCTGCTCGGTGAAGCGGCGGAACTCCGCCGCCTCCTGCTCGTCCTCGCGGTTGCCCGTCGGGAAGAGCCGGTCGAGCGCCGGGTCACGGTCCTCGTCGAGGCCGAAGGCCCGGTCGGGGACCCCGACGCCCGCAGCACCCTCCTCGGTGTCCGTGGCGAGGTCACCCAGCCCCGAGACGATCGCCTCGAAGGGGTCGGCGTGCTCCCCCTTCGTCACGGAGGCGGGGGCCACGAGGTCCATGACCTGCAGGCACAGGCCGGCAACGACCGCCCGCTCGCTGTCGTCCATGATCGCGACGAGCTCGTCCCCGTCTGCGGCAAAGGCGGTGGCCATCAGGCGTCCTTCTGGAAGGTCGCCCACAGGCCGTAGCCCTGGAGCGCCTCGGTGTCGGCTTCCATCTGCTCCTTGGGGCCGTGCGCGACGACGGCGCGGCCCTTGAGGTGCACGTCCATCATGAGCTTCTCGGCCTGCTGCTTCGGATAGCCGAAGTGCGTCTGGAAGACCCAGGTCACGTACGACATGAGGTTGACGGGGTCGTTCCACACCAACGTGATCCACGGGGTGTCGACGGCCTCGACGACGTCGGGCTCGCTCGTCTGCTGCTCGGCGGGGGCGATGGACACGCCCTCCACCCTAGAGTGGCCGGCGTGACGATCCGACCCAGCACCGCCCTGCTCACCGATCACTACGAGCTGACGATGCTCCAGGCCGCCCTGCGCAGCGGGGCCGCGTCACGGCGCTGCGTCTTCGAGACCTTAGCCCGGCGGCTGCCGAGCGGGCGTCGCTACGGGGTCCTCGCCGGCACGGGTCGCGTGCTCGACGCCATCGAGGACTTCCGCTTCGGGCCGGAGGAGCTGCGGGACCTGCGCGAGCGCCAGGTCGTCGACGAGGACACCCTCGGCTTCCTCGCCGACTACCGCTTCGACGGCGACGTCTGGGGCTATGCCGAGGGCGAGACCTACTTCCCCTACTCCCCCGTGCTCGTCGTCGAGTCCGACTTCGCCCACGGCGTGATCCTCGAGACGGTGATCCTGTCGATCCTCAACCACGACTCCGCCGTGGCCTCGGCCGCGTCGCGGATGACCGGTGCCGCCGGGTCGCGGCCGGTCATCGAGATGGGCAGCCGCCGCACGCACGACGAGGCGGCGGTCGCGGCGGCGCGCGCGGCCTACATCGCCGGATTTTCCTCCACCTCCAACCTCGAGGCAGGGCGGCGGCACGGCGTGCCCACGGGTGGCACCGCGGCGCACGCCTTCACCCTGCTGCACGAGAGCGAGCGGGAGGCCTTCGAGGCGCAGGTGGCGTCGCTGGGTGCCGGCACCACCCTGCTCGTGGACACCTACGACGTGACCGAAGGGGTGAGGACGGCCGTCGAGGTCGCCGGCACCTCCCTCGGCGGCGTGCGTCTCGACTCGGGTGACCTCGTGGTCCAGGCGAGCGAGGTCCGTGAGCAGCTCGACGCGCTGGGCGCGACCGAGACCAAGATCGTCGTCACCTCCGACCTCGACGAGTACGCCATCGCGGCGCTGGCGGCCGCCCCCGTCGACACCTATGGCGTCGGCACGCGCGTGGTCACCGGGTCGGGCCACCCGACGGCGTCGATGGTCTACAAGCTCGTCGCCCGCGAGGACGACGAAGGGCGGATGATCGGCGTCGCCAAGAAGAGCAAGGACAAGCAGTCGGTCGGTGGGCGCAAGTACGCGCTGCGTCGGCGCAACCCGCTCGGCGTCGTCGAGGCCGAGGTCCTCGGCATCGGCGAGCAGCCGGTCGGTGACGCCGACGACCGCGACCTGCTCGTGCGGCTCGTCAAGGGCGGCGAGGTCGTCGGGCGCGAGCACGCGAGCCTCGAGGGCGCGCGTGCCCGGCACGAGGCATCCGTGGCCGAGCTGCCGCGCTCGGCGCACCAGCTGAGCCAGGGTCAGCCCGCGGTGGAGACGGTCTTCCTCACCGACACCCCCTAGGACGTCCCTCACAGCACCCCGCCCCCGGATGTGCGGGCAGGGTAACGCGGGCTTTACGTCCGCAGACCGGGCGCGAAACACGGCCTTGCGAGCCTCCCGGCATGACCACGACGCTGCCCACGAGCACCGCTGACGCCACCGCCCCCGCCGGTCCGATTCGTCGGGCCGGACGGTGGATCGACCAATGGGACCCGGAGGACCGGGGCTTCTGGGAGGGCGGCGCACGTGCAGTAGCCCACCGCAACCTGCGCTGGTCGGTGCTCGCCGAGTTCCTCGGCTTCTGCGTGTGGGCACTGTGGAGCGTCGTCGTCCCGCAGCTGAACGGCGTCGGCTTCGCGCTCACCCTGGACCAGCAGTTCTGGCTCATCGCGGTGCCGAGCCTGATCGGCGCCTTCCTGCGCGTCCCCTACACCTTCATGGTCCCGCTCGTCGGCGGGCGCAACTGGACGATCATCTCGGCGCTGCTGCTCCTGCTGCCCACTCTCTCCCTCGCCTGGGTCGTGGGCCGGCCGGAGACCCCCTTCGCGCTGCTCCTCGGCATCGCCGCACTCGCCGGCTTCGGCGGAGGCAACTTCGCGTCGTCGATGACCAACATCTCCTTCTTCTTCCCCGAGGCGGAGAAGGGGAAGGCGCTGGGGCTCAACGCAGCCGGCGGCAACCTCGGCACCGGCATCGTGCAGCTCGTCGTCCCCGCCGTCATCGCGATCGGCGCCGGGATCCACCTCGAGCGGGCCGGCCTGCTCTTCGTGCCGCTCGTGCTGCTCGCCGCGCTCGGCGCCTGGCGCGGCATGGACAACCTCAGCACCGCGCGGTCCGACCACCGCAGCTGGGCGAAGGCCGCGACCCACCCCCACACGTGGATCATCTCCTTCCTCTACATCGGCACCTTCGGCTCCTTCATCGGCTACTCGGCCGCCTTCCCGACGCTGCTCACGAGCCAGTTCCCCGAGGTGACGACGTCGATCGCCTTCGTCGGCGCGGTCCTCGGTGCCGCGAGCCGGCCGCTCGGCGGGACCATCGCCGACCGACTCGGCGGCGCACGGGTGACCATCGCGGCCTTCGTCGTCATGGGGCTCGCCGCGGGGCTGGCGATCCTCGCCCTCTCCGCGCACTCCTTCGTCCTCTTCCTCCTCGCCTTCCTCGTGCTCTTCACCGGGGCCGGCATCGGCAACGGCGCGACCTATCGGATGATCCCGGCCGTCTTCCGGGCCGGGGTGCGCGACGGCGAGGAGCTCGCCATCGCGCGCCGCAGCGCCGCCGGCTGCATCGGGATCGCCGGTGCGGTCGGTGCCGTCGGCGGCTTCCTCGTACCGCGTGGCTTCGCGATGTCGACGACGGGCTTCGGCTCGCTCGTGCCGGCGATCGGGGTCTTCATCGCGGCCTACGTCCTCATGGCGACGCTCACGTGGGCGGTCTACGTCCGCCGCGGCGCGCGCCTGGCCGACGAGGGCATCTGATGGTCGACAGCCACTGCCCCTACTGCGCGCTGCAGTGCGCGATGAGTCTGGAGCCAGAGGGTGAGCGGGTCGAGGTCACGGCCCGCGACTTCCCGACCAACCGGGGCGGCATGTGCCGCAAGGGGTGGACGTCGGCCGAGGTGCTCCGCGCCCCCGACCGGCTCACCACTCCCCTGGTCCGCGGCTCCGACGGCGAGCTGCACCCGGTCGGCTGGGAGAGGTGCTCGACCTCCTCGCCGGCCGGCTCCGTGAGATCGCGGCCGAGCACGGACCCGACGCGGTGGCCGTCTTCGGAGGTGGCGGGCTGACGAACGAGAAGGCCTACCAGCTCGGCAAGTTCGCCCGGATCGCCCTGCGCACCAAGCACATCGACTACAACGGCCGCTTCTGCATGGCATCGGCGGCGGCTGCCGCCAACCGGTCGCTCGGCATGGACCGGGGCATGCCCTTCCCCATCACCGACCTGGACACCTCCGGCGCGATCCTGCTCCTCGGCAGCAACGTCGCCGAGACGATGCCTCCCTTCGTCGGGCACCTCGCGGGAGCCCGCGCCGCCGGTGGCTCGTCGTCGCGACCCGCGCGGTCGGCCACGGCCGACCTCACCGACGACGGGCAGGGCGTCCACCTGCAGCCCGTCCCCGGGACCGACCTCGTCGTGCTCCAGGCGCTGCTGCACGTCGTCCTCGCCGAGTCGCTCGCCGACGAGACCTACCTCGCCGAGCGGACGAGCGGGCTCGACCGACGTCGCCCGCTCGGTCGCCTCGTGGTGGCCTGAGCGGGGCCGAGCAGGTCTGCGGGGGTCCCGGCCGACGACCTGCGGGGCCACCGCCCCGGCTGCTCGCGGC
>NZ_JBNFOF010000125.1:0-9314 GCF_057364645.1 Janibacter sp. CFPM2_SD2 | reverse complement strand
GCGGCCGCAGCTCGAGCCCGACGAGCCCGGCGAAGGTGCGCTCGGCCGGCCCACCGGTCGCGCGCCGACGACGGATCATCTCGGTCATCGCCACGGTGTGCGGCAGATGGTCGGCGGTGGCCCGGGCGGCGACGTGGTCGACCCAGCCCTCGATGAGCGCCAGCCAGGTCTCGAGCTGGCCGAGGGCGTGCTGCTGCGCGGCGGTGGGCGCGGGGTTGAGGAAGCTGCCGGTCAGCGCCTCCTGGATCGCCGAGGGGTCGCTCGGGTCGACCTCGCGCACGGCGGCGTCGATGGCGTCGGTGTCGATCGCCATGCCGCGGGCATAGGACTGGATGGCGGCGAGGATCTGCGGGCCGATCCACGGCACGGCGGTGAAGAGCCGCATCCGCGCGACCTCCCGGGCCGCCAGGTGCAGCCACACCTCGTCGAGCTCGACGTCGAGCCCCTCGGCGAAGTCGGCGACATTGCCCGGCAGCAGCCCCACCTGCGTCGTGAGCAGCGGCACGCCGGCCTCGGTCGCGGTCAGGGTCTCGGACGACAGCGCCCCGACGGCCTCCGCGGTCTGGCCGGTGATGAGGGAGGACGCCATCGTGTCGACGAAGGGAGCCATCTGCTGGGCCAGCATCGACAGGTCCATGCCGGCCGGCAGCCCGAGGGCCTGCAGGTCGGGGGCGTCGGGCCCCTGGAGCCGGGAGGTGAAGGAGTCGCGGATGGCGGCGGACAGCCCGTCGGCGACCGGGTCGACGAGCGAGGCCCAGACCGGCATGGTCGCCTCGATCCACTCGGCCCGGGACAGGGCCGCGCCGGTGAGCCCGGGGGCCTCGAGGTCGGTCACCTGGTCGAGCCACATCGACGCGACGTGCACGGCCTGCTCGGCGAGGCCGCGCTCGCGCGCGCCCATCTCGTGGTCGTCGTCCTCGGCGGCCTCCTGCGCGGCCGTCACCGCGGAGGTGACGTCCACCCCCTTCGTCATGGCGCCGGGGGTGAACATCGACGTGATCTGGGAGGTCATCGCCGCGACCTGCGCGGGGTCGGCGTCGCCGATGCCCATGGCCTTGAGCTGCTCGACGACCTGGGGCGGCAGGTCACGTCCGCCGTTGAGATCGCGGAAGATCTTCGCGATCTCCGGAGGCAGACCGTCGTCCCCGGGGGAACCGGATGGGGTGCTGGGGTCGTTGCTCACGTGGGCGTCTCGTCTCTTCCTGAGAGGATGTGCTGTCCTTCAACCCAACCACGAGCGGTCCCGGATGGTTCCCACCCGGGGCAGGAGGTCCTGTGACCGAGCCGGTGCACTCCATCCCGCGCAGCGAGCGCATCGCCAGATGGGTCCTCGCCGTGGCCTTCGTCCTGCTCATCGTCGTCGTCGGCGGCAGCTTCATCAAGGTGCCCTATGCCGTGGAGAAGCCGGGCCCGGTGACCGACACCCTCGGCAGGCTCGACGACGGCACCGACCTCGTGCGGGTCACGGGCGCGAAGACCTACCCGACCGACGGCGCCCTCTTCTTCACGACCGTGCGGGTCATCGGCGGCCCCGACCGCCACATCTCGGCGTGGGAGTGGGTCGCCGGCAAGCTCGACTCCAGCGCGCGGGTGGTGCCGGAGGAGGAGGTCTTCCCCAAGGACAGCACCGACGAGCAGATCAAGCAGATGAACACCGCGCAGATGCAGGGCGCGCAGAAGAACTCGATCGCCGTCGGCATGCGCAGCACCGGGGTCAAGGTCCCGCAGGACAACCTCGTCGCGACGATCGCGGAGGGCCTGCCGGCCGACGGACGGCTCGCGCTCGAGGACCGGGTGCAGGCCGTCGACGGCAAGCGCACCCCGCACGTCGCCGACATCGTCGCCGCGATCTCCGACCGCGAGCCGGGTGACACGGTGACGCTGACCGTCGAGCGCAAGGGCCGTGAGCGCGAAGTCCGGGTGCGCACCACCGACCTCGGCGGCGGCCGCGCCGGCATCGGCATCGGCATCGAGCCGAAGTACGACTACCCCTACGAGGTGCGCATCGACGCCGGCGACGTCGGCGGGCCGAGCGCGGGGATGATGTTCGCCCTCGCCGTGCGCGACCGCATCACGCCGGGCGAGATGACCGGCGGCAAGGAGATCGCCGGCACCGGCACCATCGACGACTCCGGCACCGTCGGCCCGATCGGCGGCATCGCGCAGAAGCTCATCGGCGCCCAGGACGGCGGGGCGCAGTGGTTCCTCGCCCCCGAGAGCAACTGCGACGAGGTCGTCGGGCACGTCCCCGAGGGCCTGCACGTCACCGCGGTCGGCGACTTCGAGGAGGCCACGGAGGCCGTCGAGGCCATCGCGAAGGGGAAGACCTCCGACCTGCCCACGTGCGAGCAGGTCGTGGCGACGTCCCGCTGAGGTGGTCCGTCAGCCCGAGTGCTCCTCCCAGACGCCGGAGCTGCCGCGCCGGTGGGAGTCGAGCAGGTGGGTGTCGACGATGCCGACCGCCTCCATGAGCGCATACATCGTCGTCGGGCCGACGAAGGAGAAGCCGCGGGCACGCAGCGCCTTGGACAGGGCGAGCGACTCGGGGGAGCGGGTCGGGACCTCGGCGATGGTGCGCGGCCGGGGCGTCTGCTCCGGTTGGAAGGACCACACGAGGTCGACGAGCCCGCCGTCCTCGCGCAGCCGGACGGTCGCGGCGGCATTGCCGATCGTCGCGAGGATCTTCGCCCGGTTGCGCACGATGCCGGCGTCGGCCATGAGGCGCTCGACGTCGTCGTCGCCGTAGGCCGCGACGACCTCGGGGTCGAATGCGTCGAATGCCGTGCGGAAGGCCGGTCGCTTGCGCAGGATCGTCGCCCACGACAGCCCGGACTGGAAGGCCTCGAGGCTGATCCGCTCGAAGAGCCCCTGCTCGTCACGCACCGGCATGCCCCACTCGGTGTCGTAGTAGTCGCGCATCAGGGGGTCGCTGCTCGCCCACGTCGGCCGGGCCAGCCCGTCCTCGCCGACGACGACCCCGGTGTCGGCGCTCATGCCGCCGCCTCGAGCGCGAGGAGGGTCGACTTCGCCTCGAGGCCGCCGAGGTAGCCGCCGAGCGACCCGTCGGAGCGCAGCACCCGGTGGCAGGGGGACGACGACGGGCAGCGGGTTGGTCGCACAGGCCGTGCCGACGGCGCGCACCGCGCGCGGTCGGCCGACGTGCTCGGCCACCTCGCGATAGGTCTGCGTGCTCCCGTAGCCGATGTGCGGCAGCCAGGCCTGCACCTCCTGACGGAACCCGGACGACAGCGACAGGTCGAGCGGCAGGTCGAAGTCGTGCCGGCGTCCGGCGAAGTACTCCTCGAGCTCCGCGGCGACCGCGTCGAGCCGTGCCGGCGCCTCGAGCACCCGCGGGCTCACCCGAGAGGCGAGCGACTCGAGCACCTCGTCGAAGCCCTCCCGCTCGAAGGCCACGCGCACCAGCCCGGTCGTCGTCGCCGCGAGCACAGCGGCCCGACGGGCGAGTCGACGGTCCGGTAGGCGACGTCGAGCAGCCCCTCGGCGTCGGCGCCGCGGCCAGCCGCCCGCGCAGCCGCTCACGGTCGCCGGCCGTCACGGTGAAGTCCTCCGGGCTCACATTCGGTCGTCATGACATCTCTCCTTGTCGGTCGTCGGCGAGCATCGCGCGCAGCCCGCGCGATCCCGTCGGAGGCGGCGCGGCGCACGGCCGCCGGGGTGCCGCCGGATGAGCTCGGCCGTCTGCGTGGTGCGGCAGCCCGCCGAGGTAGTGGTAGGCCACGGCCAGCCGCTGGCGCTCCGGCAGCCGGGCCACGACCTGCCAGAGGTCGCCACCCCCCTTCGCCGGGGTTGCCGACGGGCGAAGGGAGGTCCGGCAGGTCGTCCGTGGGCACCGCGTGCCGGGCCCTGGCCCGGGTCACGTCGATCGCCTTGCGGTGGGCGACGCGCACGAGCCAGGCCTGGACGGTGGTGTCCTCGTCGAGGTCCGGCCACGAGCGGAGCGCCGCGAGGAAGGTCTCCGACCACGCGTCGTCGGCGTCCGGCCCGGGGCCGAGGACGGCGCGGCAGACCCGCAGCACGGTGTCGCCGTGCTGCGCGACCGCGGTCTCGAAGGGCTGCTGCATCGTCATCACCGGGTAGACGCGTGGGCGCGCCCGGGTGTGAGGTCAGTCCTCCAGCGTCGCCCGCAGGGCGTGGACGAGGCCGGGGGCGATGTCCTCGCCGGTGGCGACCCGGTCGTCGCGGTCGTTGGCCCGCTGGCGCAGCAGGCACACGGCCCGGCCGTCGCGGTGGACGGCGACGAGCAGGCGCACGTCCTGGCGCTGCGGGTGCTGGGCCAGGGCGTCGACGGCGGCGTCGGGCTCCTGCGGCAGGTCGCGCTCAGCGCCCGGCGGGATGACGACCCGCTCGACGGCGAGGGCGACACGTCGACGGTCTCGGGCCAGGCCATCCGCCCGAGGAGGGACTCGAGGTTGGAGGTCCGGGGCAGGTCCTCCTGCTCGATGGCGGTGAGGGAGCCGGGGGCCCGGTCGGCGTCGCCGCTCAGGGCGGCGGCCAGCTGCGGCTCGGCCGCGGCGAGGGAGGCGGTGTCGACGAGGGCGAAGACGCGCGGGTTCTGGTCCCACCCGGCAGAGGCGACGTGGCGCTCGGTCTCGAGGGCGGCGACGGCGAGCGGCTCGGTGGTCGGCTGCGGCGCGGGGTCGGGGGTCTGGTCTGGTGACGAGTCGGGCACGAAGACCATGCTGCCCTACGGGCCCCCAGCCGGGCTGGGTACGGTGGCCCCACCATGAGCAGCGCGAGTTGGCCGGAAGACAAGGGGGGCGAGCAGCCGCCCCGGGGAGAGGGGCCCCCGCCTCACGCGTGCCGCAGGCACGCCTGGCCAAGGTGCTGCTCGCCGTCGCGGCGGTGGTCGTGGCCGTCAGCCTCGCCGCCTCGCTGTGGACCGAGTCGCTGTGGTTCGGCTCCCTCGGCTACTCCGGCATGTGGTGGTCGCGGCTGCGCACCCAGGTCATGCTCTTCGTCGTCGGCGGCCTGCTCACGGCCGTGCCCGTCGGGGTGAGCCTGTGGCTCGCCCACCGCACCCGCCCGCTCAGCGTGCCGATGACGGCCGGCGAGCACGCGCTCGCGCAGTACCGCAGCGCCATCGAACCCTTCCGTCGCACGACGGCGATCGCCCTCCCTTCGGTCCTGGGGATCCTCGGCGGACTGGCCGCCGCCGCCCAGTGGCAGACCTGGATGCTGTGGCGCAACGGCAGCTCCACCGGCGTGACCGACCCCGAGTTCGGCCGCGACGTGGGCTACTACCTCTTCGCCCTGCCGTGGTGGAGCTTCCTCGTCGGCTTCCTCACCGTCGTCGCCATCGCGACCCTGCTCGCCGCGCTCTTCGCGCACTACGTCTACGGCGGCATCGTCCCGCCGGGCCGCGGCCGGTCCAGCCGCGCGGCCTTCCTCCACCTGGCGATCATCGCCGCCGTCCTCGCGCTGCTGCGCGCGTGGAGCTATGTCCTCGACGCCCACGGCCTGACGACGCGCGAAGGGGAGGTCCTCACCGGTGTCGGGTACACCGGCGCGCACGCCATCGTGCCGACGAAGTACATCCTCGCCGTCGCCGCGGCGATGTGCGCCGGGCTCTTCCTCGCCTCGGTGCGCTCGCGCTCGTGGCGCCTGCCGGTCATCGCCGTCGGCACGCTCGTCGTGCTGTCGGTCGTCGTCGGCTCGATCTACCCGGCCCTCGTCGAGACCTACAAGGTCTCGCCCTCGCGCAACTCGCTCGAGGAGCCCTATCTCCAGCGCAACATCGACGCGACCCGGGCGGCCTACGGCGTCACCGACGTCAAGACGTCGAGCTATGACGCAGTCTCCGACGTCTCGTCCGGGCAGCTGCGCGAGGACGCCGACTCGATCCCCGGCATCCGCCTGCTCGACCCGGCGGTCGTCAGCCCGACCTACCAGGAGCTGCAGGCGCAGCAGCCCTACTACACCTTCCACGACGAGCTCGACGTCGACCGCTACGACGTCGACGGCGACATGGTCGACGTCGTCGTCGGGGCCCGCGAGCTCGACCTCGACAAGGTGCCCTCGGACCGGCGCGACTGGGTCAACGACCACACCGTCTACACGCACGGCTATGGCCTGGTCATGGCTCGCGGTGCGCAGTCGCGCGGTGGCGACCCGGAGTGGCTCAACCCCACGAGCGCGATCGGCGAGTACGAGCCGCGCATCTACTTCGGCGAGGAGATGCGCCACTTCTCGATCGTCGGGCAGGGCGACACCTCGACCCCGCGCGAGTCGACCGGCCGACGGGCGGCGAGGAGTCGCGCTACACCTACCAGGGCGAGGGCGGCGTGGGCATCGGCTCGTGGCCCCGGCAGGCCGCCTACGCGATCACCCACCGCGACCTGAAGTTCCTGCTCTCCGACGCGGTCGGCGGCGACTCGCGCCTGCTCGAGCACCGCACGCCCACCGAGCGCGTCCAGCGGGTCGCGCCGTGGCTGACCCTCGACGACGACGTCTACCCGACGGTCGTCGACGGTCGCATCCAGTGGGTCGTCGACGGCTACACGACCTCCAACGACTACCCCTACAGCACCGCCTTCTCCATCTCGGGCGTGCAGTCGGGGCAGGTCTCCTCGGTGCAGACGCAGCGCAACAGCTCGCTCGTCGGTGACCGGATCAACTACATGCGCAACTCGGTCAAGGCGACCGTCGACGCCTACGACGGCACCGTGCGGCTCTACAAGTGGGACGACGAGGACCCGATCGTCAACGCCTGGGACAAGGCCTTCCCGGGGCTGCTCAAGAGCACGCAGTCGATCAGCGGCGACCTCATGTCGCACCTGCGCTACCCCGAGGACATCTTCCGCATGCAGCGCGCGGTCCTCGCCGACTACCACGTGACCGCGGCGAGCGACTTCCGCGCCGGCCAGGACCGCTGGCGGGTGCCGGACGACCCCTCCCGCGGGGACGACGGCGTCGCCCAGCCGCCCTACTTCCTCTCGCTCGCGATGCCCGACCAGCGTCAGCCCGTGTGGTCGCTCACCTCCACCTACATCCCGCGGGGCACGCGCAATGTCATGGCCGGCTACCTGTCGGCCGACGGCGACGCCGGGTCGACGGCGGGCAAGCCGGCCGACGGCTACGGCGACCTGCGCCTGCTCTCGGTACCACGGGACACGACCGTCCCGGGTGTCGGCCAGGTGCAGAACAACATCGTCTCCTCGACGGCGACGACCGGCTCGGGCTCGCAGACGCTGACCGACTGGATCAACAACGCCAACCGCGGCGGCTCCCAGGTGCACTTCGGCAACCAGCTCGCGCTGCCGGTGGGCGAGGGCTTCCTCCACGTCGAGCCGATCTACGTCTCGTCGGCCTCGGGCACGAGCTACCCGCAGCTGCGGGTCGTCGTCGCGACCTTCGCTGGTCGGGTGGCGTGGGGCCAGACCCTGGACGCCGCCCTTGACGAGCTCTTCGGCGGCGACGCGGGCGTGGACGGCGGTGACGACGGCAGCAAGGAGCCGAAGGGCGAGGAGCCGACCGAGCCCAAGAACCTCACCGCCGACGAGAAGAAGCTCCGCGAGGCGATCGCCGGCATGCAGCAGGCCTACAAGGACTCGGAGGAGGCCCTCGAGAAGGGCGACTTCACCGCCTACGGCGAGGCCCAGAAGGAGCTGAAGAAGTACCTCGAGGACGCCGCCGAGGCCCAGCCGGGAGGCGGCTCGGCGACCCTCGACGAGGGCTGATTTGGTGTGCCCCGTGCGTTCACGTAGAGTTGAGAACGCAACGACGCGGGGTGGAGCAGTTCGGTAGCTCGCCGGGCTCATAACCCGGAGGTCGCAGGTTCAAATCCTGCCCCCGCTACCACTCCGAGAGGCCCCCGACCATCTGGTCGGGGGCCTCTCGCATGTCCGGTCCCTGAGGAGGCCGCGGGCGGCCTCCGGATCCTAAGGAGCGAGTCCGCGAAGCGGGCGAGCATCTCGAAGGGCAGGGACCGGGGCACCCGGTGCGCCGATCGTTCACCTTCGTGGGGGATCCTTCAGCGCGTGACGCCACCCTCGCCCCTGCTCCCTTCGCTCCTGGCCGGCGATCGCGCGCCCGCAGCGCGCACGCTCGTCGACATCTTCATGGGGGTCGTCGAGGAGCACCCCGACGCGCGGGCCGTCGACAGCGGCCAGGAGATGCTCACCTATGCCGAGCTCGCCGAGGCGGCGACGGCGCTGGCCGAGCAGCTCGCGGAGCTGGGCATCGGGCCCGGGGACAAGGTCGGGGTACGGATCCGCTCCGGCTCCACCGACCTCTACGTGGCGATCATCGGCGTGCTCGTCGCCGGCGCCGCCTACGTGCCCGTCGACGCCGACGACCCCGACGAGCGGGCGCGGGTCGTCTTCTCGGAGTCGCGGGCGGCCGCGATCATCGGCAACGACCTCGTCGTCACGACCACCGCTGTGGCACAGGGCCGTTCGCCGATCGAGCCGGCGGCGCCCACCCCCGAGGACGACGCCTGGGTGATCTTCACCTCCGGCTCCACCGGCACGCCGAAGGGGGTCGCCGTCACCCACCGCAATGCCGCCGCCTTCGTCGACGCCGAGGCGCGGATGTTCCTCGTCGACGACCCGATCGGGCCGAGCGACCGGGTCATGGCCGGTCTGTCGGTCGCCTTCGACGCCAGCTGCGAGGAGATGTGGCTCGCCTGGGCCTACGGCGCCTGCCTCGTGCCCGCCCCGCGCTCGCTCGTGCGCTCCGGTGTCGACGTCGGCCCGTGGCTCGTGGCCAACGAGATCACCATCGTCTCGACCGTGCCGACCCTCGTCTCGCTGTGGCCGCCGAGCTCGCTCGAGCGGGTGCGGCTGCTCATCATGGGCGGCGAGGCCTGCCCACCCGAGCTCGCCTCGCGCCTGCAGCGCGAGGGGCGCGAGGTGTGGAACACCTATGGCCCCACCGAGGCCACCGTCGTCGCGTGCGGCGCGATGCTCGACGGCTCCGACCCCGTGCGCATCGGCCTGCCGCTCGACGGCTGGGACCTCGCGGTCGTCGACGGCGAGGGCCGCCCGGTGGCCGAAGGGGAGTCCGGCGAGCTGATCATCGGCGGCGTCGGCCTCGCCCGCTATCTCGACCCGGCCAAGGACGCCGAAAAATACGCCCCCATGCCCACCCTCGGCTGGGAGCGCGCCTACCGCTCCGGCGACGTCGTGCGCAACGACCCGGCCGGCCTCGTCTTCGCCGGCCGCGCCGACGACCAGATTAAGCTCGGCGGCCGACGCATCGAGCTCGCCGAGATCGTCGACAGCTGCTCCGCGTGCCCGGTGTCGTGTCCGCGGCCGCGGCCGTGCGCGCCACGGCGGCGGGCAACAAGCTGCTCG
>NZ_JBNFOF010000124.1:0-9317 GCF_057364645.1 Janibacter sp. CFPM2_SD2 | reverse complement strand
CGTGCCGGGCACCGGCCCCACCGTCCGGCCCACACGGCGCCGGCGACGGCCAGGACGATCGCGAGCGGCAGCGCGACGAGCAGGCGCCGGTCCGCCCACGGGTGGTCGGGGGTGATCCCCGGGCGCCACAGCGTGAGCAGCGTCGAGCCGGTCGTGACGACGAGGGCCGGACCCCACGACGGGAGGGGTCCCCCCTTCGCCCACCAGGTGCCGAGGGCACGCCACAGGCCGGCGAGGACGACGAGGGCGACGACCAGGGCGGCGGGCCCGATCCACCAGGCGAGCCAGTCGACGGAGTGCTCGGCATAGGTGCGGCCGCCGTCGACGGGCAGGCCGAGCTCGGCCTGCATCCGGGCGACGTACATCGCGCCCGGGTCGCGGGGGTCCTGCCGCACCGTCATGACCAGCGGGCGAAGGGAGAGCCCCGCCCCGACGATGACGACGAGGGCCGGGAGGAGCGCCGGCAGGCGCGACGTCACCGCGACCGGCACCGACCAGCCGCGCCGCGAGCGCCGCAGCAGCCACCAGCACAGCAGGGACATGAGGACGACGAGCCCGACGAGCGGGACGAGGGAGGCGCCGATCTCGCCGAGGTAGCGCCAGCTCATGACCCCGGCGACGGCGAAGCCGGCGAGCGTCGTCCCGACGGCGCCGACGAGCAGGTGCCGTCCCCAGCCACGCCCACGGGCGAGGAGGGCGGCGGCGACGGGGATGAGCAGCATCGTCTCGCGCAGGGCGTCGATGCGCACGATCGAGGTGCCGCCGACGAGCGCGCCCGCGAGCACCGCCGCTCCGGCCCACGCCCCCGAACCCCGCAAGACCCTAGGGTTTGCGATGTCGTGGTCCCGGAACGTCGCAAGACCCTGGGTCTGCGACGTGTGGGCTCGTCGGCGGCGCGGGCGAGGAGCGTCAGGGCGAGGAAGCCCGCGGCCAGGGTCAGCCCCGCCAGCGGCTCGGAGTAGGTCGAGCGCGAGGTGTGCAACCACGGGAAGCAGACCCCGACGAGCACAGCGGCCACCGGCGCCGCCCACGGCGCGACCGTCCGGGCGACGAGCAGCCCGATCGCGAGCAGGGCGAGACCTCCGAGGACGGCCGGCGCCCACAGGGTCGGGTCGCTCCCCCGGCCCACCACGGCAGCGAGTAGACGAGCGCGGGGCCGGGCATGAACTGCGGCTGGACCGTCGGGTCCTGCGGCGACCCGGTCTCGTAGAAGGCCGGCGACTCCAGGGTCAGCCCCTCGTCGGCGAGCGTCTGCGGTCCGCCGATCGTCTCGGGGTCGATCGCGACCGGCCGCACCCCCGTCTCGGCGAGGTAGATCGTCGCCTGCAGATAGCTCGCGGAGTCGCGCCGCGGCATGACCTGCTCGGAGTGCGTCACGCCGGTCCACACGGTGACGGCGAGCACCCCGACGACGAGGGCCGCGGCCGGCGCAGGACGAAGGGGGGTCCCCCCGGGCCGCGGGAGCAGCGCCGACAGGCGCCAGGCGAGGGCCGCGGCGATGAGCGCGGTGAGCAGGCCCACGAGCGGCACCCAGGCACCCAGCCAGGCGATGACCGCCCCGGCGAAGCCGAGGAGGAGGACCCACAGCGCCGCGGTGACGACGAGACGCTCGAGCGGCGGGCGAGATCACGCGGGGCGGGGTCCACGGCGGCCACGCTATCCGGCGCGGGTGGGCGCGGTTCGTAGGCTGGGCGCATGCCCACTCCCGCAGAGGTCCTCGCCACCGTCAACCGCACCGACTCCGCCGCCCCGCGGATCACCTGCTACGACGACCAGCCGGGCCCGACGGCCGGAGAGCGGGTCGAGCTGTCGGGCCGCGTGCTCGGCACCTGGGTGAGCAAGGCGGCCAATGCGATGCAGGAGGAGTGGGACCTCGAGCCCGGCTCGGTCGTGCGGCTCGCGATGCGCCCGCACTGGCGCCTCCTCTACTGGGCGTGGGCCGCGTGGTCCGTCGGCGCGGTCGTCGACCTCGAGGGCGCCGGCCCCGCCGACTCGTCGTCACCGATGACCCCGAGCGGCTGCCCGACGACGCACCCGCAGTGCTCGCTGACCCGGGCAGCCCTGGCCCGCCGCGCGGACGCGCCGGTCCCCGACGGGGTGATGGACGAGGCCGCCGACCTCGCGACCCACGGCGACCTCTTCACGCCCTGGGCCGAGCCCGAGGGCGACGACACCGCCCTTCGTCTGGCCGACGAGGAGACCTCCTACGCGGACGTCGTCGACATGGCCCGCTCCGGCTCGACGATCGACGACGGCGCCCGGGTGCAGCTCGTCGACCCCTCGGCCCAGGCCCTGCTCGTCACGGCCCTGGCGGTGTGGTCCGCCGGCGGCTCGCTCGTCGTCCACCTCGGTGCGGTCGACGAGGAGACCCTCGCCCGCCGGCGGCAGACGGACGGGCGAGTCACCGCCCGTGAGCCGGTGACGCCCTCCGTCGGGGTGCCGTGCCGTGGCTCAGCCGCGACGCGCGCGGACCTCGCGCTCGAGGGCCTGCCACGTGACGGCCCCGACGTAGCCGGTGCGGGAGAGCCCGTGGCGGCCCTGCAGGGCACGCACGGCGTCCTGGGTGGCGGTGCCGAACTTCCCGTCCGCGGGCAGTCCGAGGTAGCGCTGCACGAGCTCGACGGGGTAGCCGGTCGAGCCGGGCTTGAGCACCGTGCGGCGGTAGGAGAGGAAGGGGTACTGCCTCGCCTCGAGGGCTGCCCAGGTGCGCTCCTCGACGATGCCCGTCTCGCGCAGGCCCGCCGACTTCTGGAAGCTGCGGACCGCCCGCTCCGTCCCGCTGCCGAAGGCGCCGTCGACGGCCACGCCGCCGAGAGCGCGCTGCAGCACCTTGACCGCGGCGCCGCGCGCGCCGGTGGCCAGGACCGTCGAGCGCAGGTCGGCGAACTCGGTCCTGGTGACGACGACCGCCGAGGCCGGCGGCGCCGAGCCCTTGGGCGTGGTGATCTTCGGGTGCTCGGTCGTGTCCTCGGTGGCCGGGGGCTTGCCGTTCTTCGTGTAGGGGACGCCGGCGAGCGCCTTCCACACGTTGTTGGTGACGATGCCGTCGACGCGCAGCTGCTTGTCGGTCTGGAAGTTGCGCACGGCCTTCTCCGTCGCGGGCCCGAAGGCGCCGTCGACGGTGATCCGCAGGGTGCGCTGCAGGGCCTTGACCGCCTCGCCCGTCGACCCGAGGCGGATCGAGGTGTTCATGTGCTCCGCGAGGTCGCCGCCCTTGTCGTCGCCGCGGGCGGGGATCTTGCCGAGCAGGACCATGCGGTTCCACGTCGCCTCGTCGAGGACGCCGGTGACGGGCACGCCGTTGGCCTTCTGCCAGGTCTTGAGGGCCGACTCGGTCGCCGGGCCGAAGACACCGTCGGCGGTGACGCCGATGACGCCCTGGGCCAGCTGCACGTCGGGGCCGGAGGCGCCCACCCTCAGGGTCGGGTAGGAGTCCGGGTCGACGACCGGGCCGGCGGGGCCACCCGGGGTCGTCGTCACCCCGGTCCAGGCCTTGCCGGTCCACCACGACGTGCGCTGCATCGCGCCGTCCCAGCTGAAGGAGAAGTGGATGTGGTCGGTGTGCGGGCTGACGCCGTTGTAGGCACGCCAGCCGGCGCTCATGTTGTAGGTCCCCCAGATCTGGCGGTTCCAGATGATGTACATGATCCCGAAGCGGCGCGCCATGGCCGCCGGGCGGCCCTCGGCGTCGGGCGCGAGCAGCCAGGTGATGACGCCATCGGCGACCGCCCGCTCGTGGGGGTCGTAGGCGTTGAGCATCCAGTCGAGGGCACGGCCCTCGGAGTGCTCGGTCAGGCCGTAGTTGCAGGCCCGGGAGATGCCGTAGTTGAACTCGTCGTAGTGGTTGGCCATGAGCCGGGCGAAGGCGGTGACGCCGGGCTTGGGGTCCGGGTCGCACACCGACTGCGGGATGTATGGCGAGGCGACATCCAGCTCCTTCGGCAGGTTGTTGTTGACGGGAGGCTCCGGGACGGCGCTGGTCCGGGCGGTGGCCGCAGTGGCCGCGGGCAGGGTGAAGGCCGGGATGAGAGCGGCACCGACCAGGCGGACGGAACGTGACACGCGGAGGCTCCTTGGGTGGGAAGCGGGCAGGGGAACCCGACGGGCGGTGGCGTGGTGTCTCGTCCCGACCGTCTCGTCACACTCGTCACAGCGATCCCAGACATCACAGCCAGTGACTCTTATTCCACGAGTCACACAAGACACGCCAGCCCCACTGAGCTAATTACGTCCCTGTGGTTTGGGTGCGGCGGCGACCCCGGCCGTCGACGACGAGTAGCGCGGGAGCCCCCTTCACCCCCGGGATCGGTGTGGCGGGGCCCCATCCGTGGCCACGTGGCGAGGGACTACGGTCGGGACCATGGACAAGGTCGTCTCCTCACCAGCCGAGGCCGTCGCGGACATCCCCGACGGTGCCACCCTCGCGGTGGGCGGCTTCGGGCTCTGCGGGATCCCGAGCGTGCTCATCGCCCAGCTGCAGGCGAAGGGGGTGAAGGAGCTCGAGTGCGTCTCCAACAACTGCGGCGTCGACGACTGGGGCCTGGGCCTGCTCCTCCAGGGCGGCCAGATCCGCCGGATGGTTTCCTCCTACGTCGGGGAGAACAAGGAGTTCGCCCGGCAGTACCTCTCCGGTGAGCTCGAGGTCGAGCTGACCCCCCAGGGCACCCTGGCGGAGAAGCTGCGCGCCGGCGGCGCCGGCATCGCCGGCTTCTGGACCCGCACGGGCGTCGGCACCCAGATCGCCGACGGCGGCCTGCCGTGGCGCTACGACGACGCGGGCAACATCGCGATCGCCTCCCCCGCCAAGGAGACCCGCAGCTTCGCCGTCGCCTCGCGTCAGGCCGACGGCACGACGGTGACCGAGGACCACGAGTTCGTCCTCGAGGAGGCCATCGCCACCGACTTCGCCCTCGTGCGCGCCTGGAAGGGCGACCGCCACGGCAACCTCGTCTTCCGGACGACCTCGCGCAACTTCAACCCCCTGTGCGCCATGGCCGGGCGCGTGACGGTCGCCGAGGTCGAGGAGCTCGTCGAGCCGGGCGAGCTCGACCCCGACGCGATCCACCTGCCCGGCATCTACGTCCAGCGGGTCGTGCCCCTGACCCCTGAGCAGGCCGCCGACAAGCGCATCGAGAAGCGCACCGTGACGACGAAGACCGACGCGACGAAGGAAGGTGCCTGACATGGCGCGCACCCGTGAGCAGATGGCCGCCCGCGCCGCCGCGGAGCTGTCCGACGGCGACTACGTCAACCTCGGCATCGGGCTGCCCACGCTCGTGCCCAACTACGTGCCCGACGACGTCGAGATCGTCCTGCAGTCCGAGAACGGGATCCTCGGGGTCGGGGCCTACCCCGCCGACGAGGACGTCGACGCCGACCTCATCAACGCGGGCAAGGAGACGGTGACCCTGCGCAAGGGCGCCTCGATCTTCGACTCCGCCACGAGCTTCGGCATGATCCGCGGCGGCAAGGTCGACGCGGCGATCCTCGGCGCGATGCAGGTGGCCGCCAACGGCGACATCGCCAACTGGATGATCCCCGGCAAGATGGTCAAGGGCATGGGCGGCGCGATGGACCTCGTCCACGGCGCCCGCAAGGTCTTCGTCCTCATGGAGCACGTCGCCAAGGACGGCTCGCACAAGATCCTGCAGGAGTGCGAGCTGCCCCTCACCGGCAAGGGCGTCGTCCAGCGGATCATCACCGACCTCGCCGTCATCGACGTCACGCCCGACGGGCTCGTGCTGCGCGAGGTCGCCGAGGGCGTCACCGTCGACGAGGTCGTCGAGCGCACGGGCGCCCCCCTGCGCATCGAGCTCGACTGACGAGCCACCGACACACCGCGGGTCGCACCCGCACGGCGGGCACGGCCCGCGCCACGCTCACCCGGGTCAGGCATCCCTGACCCGGGTGAGCGTCGTCGATCCCACCCGAGCGCTCGGACCGAAGGCCACGACGGTGAGCCACTGCGGCTGGCGCTGGACGAGGGTGGTGACCGACGCTCCCGGAGCGGTCGTGACGACGAGGACCGGCGCGCGGTAGCCCGCCGCGAGCGCGGCATCGCTCGTGCGGTCCGACGAGGTGCGGGCGAGCACGACGCGGGTGCCGGAGTAGGAGTTGCGGAAGTACTCGGCCAGCTCCGCGGAGACGTCGCCGTGCCCGGCCCCGGAAAATCTCATGACCCGTAGTCCGTGACCCGTGAGGTCCTGGGCGACCGCGGTGGAGATCCGGCTCGACGGGCCGAGCAGACGCACCGTCGTCACCCCGGCGCGGCGCAGCGCGGCCCTGGACTGCCACCCGACGCGGGTGGCGCCTGCCCACACGACCGGCTCGCGTCGCGTCCCCGCGACGGCGCCGAAGGCTCCGGCAGCCGGCACGCTCGCCTGCGTCGAGACGCCCGCGACGGTGATCGGCCCCTGCTGGCGCATGAGGTCGACGACGGCCGCACCCGTGGCGTCCTTGTCCGCCTGGCCGACCCGGGTGACGGTGATGCCGCGCGCCCGCAGCTGGCTGACGACGGGCGACCCGACGAGGGTCGATCCCCCGACGACGTAGGCGCGGGTGATCCGGGAGCCGCGACGGTCGAGCTCTCGGACCGTCGCCGAGGTCAGCTGCCCCCGCCCCGAGAGCAGGAGCGGCGCCCGCAGGGCACCGGCCAGGGGCCGGGCCATGACGAGGTGGGCGACGTCCTCCTCGTAGGTGCTCGCGATGACGACCGTCGACGCCGTGCTCGGCGCCGCCCGCGCGGAGGCCGCGGCGAGGTCGCTCGCGCTGCTGCCGCCCACCCGCTCGGTCGCCCGGTGGATCGACGAGGAGGACAGGCCGAGCGCCCGGCGCAGCGCCTCGCCGCCGAGGCTGCGCACGGCACCGGTCGACGAGGTGGCGACGGCCGTGCGCACGGTCCCCGCCGAGGTGCGCTGGGACAGGTCGAGCCGCACGACGTCGGCCAGCCCGAAGGCCCGGGAGAGCTGGGCCCCGGTCACCGTCGTCGTCCAGCGGCGCCGGGGGTTGTCGGCGGTCGTGCTCCACGGGTCGCTCACCGAGCGCAGGTAGGGCACGGGCGTCGCGCCGGGGAAGGCGTCCTCGTTGTTGACGGTGCGGCCTCCGGAGGAGGACGAGTAGAGCGCCTCGATGAGTTGCCCGCCGTAGCGGGGGACGAAGCCGGTCGTCGCGCTGCCGCCCGCCCGCACCGCTGTCTGCCAGCGGGGCCAGAAGGAGGCCTCGCTGCCCTCGGGCACGGGTCCGTAGACCTGGTCACCGACGCCGTCGACGACGTGGCAGGCGCACTCCGCTCGCACGCCGGCCTGGACCTTGCGCAGGGCATAGCTGCGGCCGCGGCCGCCTGCGCCTCGAGGGCCGCCTCGGGCCAGGCCCACGGCACCTCGCGCACCTGGTCGAGGTACTCGTCGGCCAGCCGCAGCTGCAGCACACCCTGGATCGTGGCCGCACCCGGCGTCGGCGTGACGACGAAGGGGGCGTGACGGTACCTCCTCGTGCCGAGCCCGAGGTCGGTGCGTGACTGGTCCCAGGTCACCTGCACCGAGGTCCCGCTCACCGAGGTCGTCGAGCAGGTCGAGCACGTGGCGGCGACCGCGCTGCCGCTGCGGCGCAGCGTGACCGACTGGCCCGCGGGCGCGGTGAGTGTGCGGCCGCCGGCGGTGACGGTCAGCTTCCCGCCGTTGGTGCCGGTGGAGCGGCCGCTCACGGTCGTCGTCGTCGCCCCGCTGACGATGTTGACGAGGATCGTCTGGGTGTCGGGCACCTGGTCGTAGGTCGTGCCGGTGTAGTAGCTCGCGAGGATCTGCCCTGCACTGCGGCCGGCCTTGGCCTGGGCGAGCGCGCCGTACTGGCTCATGCCGACCCCGTGGCCGAAGCCGCTGCCCGACAGCGTCCAGGACGCGGGGGCCGCCGAGGTCGCGGCGCTCCCGGCAGCAGCCGAGCCGGCCGCGCCGGTCGCGGCACCAGTCGGACGTGCGGAAGCCACGACCGGGGTCGCGAGCACGGCGGTCATCACGAGTGACCCCACCGCCGCGACCACGGAGCGTGCCGTACGGCCGGCGCCGAGCCTGTCCATGGACCGAGTGTCCTCCCCTCAGGTCCGGGGCGGAAGACCCTCGGACAGGTGCGCGGGGCTCGTGAGGAAGCCGATGCCCCACGCCCAGTGCATCGTCGCGATGGCGGCCGGGACCCGCACGCGCACGGCGGGGTCCTCCCCCTTCGAGATGATCCATCCACCGACGGTCACGGCCGCGGCGTACCCGGCCGGCACGAGCCAGGCGGGACGCCACGCGGCACCGAGCGCCGTCGCGGCGAGGGTGCCGGCGACCATCGTCGGCGGCGCGAGATAGCGGGCACTGGCCGTGCCGGGGTGGCGGCGGGCGACGACCCGGCGCCAGCGGCCGTAGTTGAGGTACTGGTCGGCCAGCCGGCGAAGGGAGGACCGCGGGCGATAGGTGACGACGAGCTCGGGGGTGAACCACACGCGACCACCGCTCTCGCGGATGCGGTGGTTCATCTCCCAGTCCTGGGCACGGGCGAAGTGCGGGTCGTAGCCGCCGACCCGCTCCAGCGCCGAGCGACGGAAGACGCCGAGGTAGACCGTGTCGGCCTCGCCGGCGCCACCGCCGGTGTGGAAGCGCGCTCCCCCGACGCCGAGGGGGCTCTTCATCGCGCAGGCGATCGCCCGCTCCAGCGGAGTGGTGCCGACGGCGTCCATGATCCCGCCGACGTTGTCGGCCCCGGTCTCCTCGAGGGCGGCGACAGCCCGGCTCAGGTAGTCGACGGGGATCTCGGCGTGCGCGTCGACCCGGGCGACGACCTCACCGGTCGACACGCCGATCGCCGCGTTGAGCGCGTCAGGGGTGTGGCCGCTGGGGTTGGCGACGGTGCGCACCCGCGCGTCGGCCGCCGCCAGCCGGGCCGCGACCTCGTCCGTGCGGTCGGAGGAGGGCCCGAGCGCGAGGACGACCTCGAGCTCGCCGGGCCAGTCCTGACCGAGGACCATCCGGACCGAGTCGGCGAGATGACGCTCCTCGTTGAGCACGGGCATGACGACGCTGACTCGGGGGGACACGCGCTCCAGTATGAAGGTCGTCACCGTCGCTTCATCTCGGACTCGCCGCTCTCGTCCGGCGACCTGCCAGCCTTTGCTCTTATCCTCGTCGGCATGCCTGAACGCCCCTCCCGCCCGCGTCGGCCCTCCGGCGACCGCTCGTCCGGCCGTCGGCCCGACGACGACGCGATGACCTTCGACGTCCGTCGCGGCCGTGCCGACGACGAGACCGCGCGGGCCATCCCGACCGGCAAGCGGCGCGCGACCC
>NZ_JBNFOF010000123.1:0-9349 GCF_057364645.1 Janibacter sp. CFPM2_SD2 | reverse complement strand
GCGGGCTCGGCCTGGTGCGGCGCGACGCGCGCGCGCGGCCTCGACGACTCGTCGACGCGGTGACCGCGCGCTGCGCGGGGGTCTGACGCGACCGTCAGGCGGTGACGTCCTCGAGCCAGGCCGACAGGGCCTGCCGGCTGGCGGCGGTGAGGTCGTGCCCACCCGGCTCGCGCAGCGCCGTCGTCGTGGCGCCGGACTCGCCGGTGAGGTAGTCCCACGTCCGGTCGAGGAGTTCGCGGGGGATGACCTGGTCGGTGTCGCCCTGGATGACGAGCGTCGAGGTGCCCGCGAGTCGCTCCGGCGTGGTCGGCAGGCCCGCGTCGAAGGGCATCGTCGCGAAGAGGATCGCCCCGCCCACGAAGCGCTGGGGGTCGGCCAGCAGGAGCCCGCCGGCGAAGGCGGCGCCACCGCTGAATCCGACGAGCACCACGGGGCGGCCCTCCGGGGCCACGTCGTCGAGCCAGGCGCGAAACCACGCTATGGTCGCGGCGAGTGACTCGGCGACCGGACGGCCGATGCCACGGTTGGCGAACCACGCGAAGCCCCCACCCTCGGCGATCGGTGCGCGCACCGCAGCGTATTGCAGGCCCTGCGGCAGATGCGGAGCGAGCGAGATGATCTCGCCCTCGTGCGACCCGCGGCCGTGCAGCAGCACGACGAGCGGCGCGTCGGGATCGCTCGGTCCGTGGGTGACGACGACGGGCTCGGGGAAGGCGTGGGTGGCCATGGAGGGCTCCTGGGTAATAGTTGTTACGTCAACCAATCTACCGCATGGCGAAGGGGGACGTCGCGTCGTCGGGCGGCGCGAGGCCACGGCTGGGTCCACAGGCGGGGAGTGCGGTGGGCGCCTGTCCACAGGCGGCGGTCGTGGTGAGGCGGTGACGGGGGACCGGCCTACGGTGGGGGCATGCCGATCCTCCCTTCGTCCTCGCAGCGGGGCTGACCCGTGGTCTGGGACGTCGAGTCCGCCACGTGGGTCCGCGGGCTGAGCGACGACGAGATCCTCGCCGCGACGGACGAGGGGTCCTTCGAGCGCGGTCTCGACTACGCGGAGCGCGGCATGGTCCAGCAGGTGGCGACGCTCAACCGGGGCCGGGTCGTCGTGGCCAAGGTGGCCGGCTCGGAGCGGGACACCTACCAGACCATCGTCTCCCTGCGCAGCGACCCGAGGGATGCCGTCGTCGAGTGGGGCGCCCGCTGCAGCTGCCCCGTGGCCCGTGACTGCAAGCACGCCGTCGCCGTCGTGGTCAGCGTCCGCGAGGTCCTCGGCGGATCTGCGGGCGGCGTCGAGCCGAGCCCGCCGACCCGGCCGTGGGAGGACGCGCTCGCGCCGCTGCTCGCGACCCCGACCCGGAGCCCCTGACCCAGGGCGCACCCGTCGCGCTCGTCGTCGAGCGGGTCCAGGCGCCGCTGCACACCTGGGGGCGGGAGCGGGCCCCCCGGCTCCGGCTGCGTCCGACCCGCCGCACCAAGGCGGGCCACTGGGCGAAGAAGTACTCGTGGAGCGAGCTTCTCCAGCCCAACCCCTACGCCGCGGTCGGGGTGCGCGAGGGTCACCGCCGCGCCGTGAGCGCGCTCTTCGCCCTCTACGAGGCGCACACCGGCATGCGCCGCCACTCCTACGGCTCGGGCGGCGACGTCCACGTCGACGCACTCGGGCCCAGCGTCTGGCTCGCGCTGCGGCGGGTCCGCGACGCGGGCGTCGCCCTCATCGCGAGCGAGGCCGGCGACGAGGTCGAGCTGCTCGACGAGGCGGTCGAGGTGGTCCTCGACGTCACGGCTGTCGACGAGGGGCTCCTGCTCCGCCCGTCGATCGACGGTGCCGGCCCGGACGCGGGTGATCTCCAGCTCGTCGGCGAGCCGGCGCACGGAGTCGTCTGGGCCGAGGTGGGCGAGGACGGCGAGCGGATGCGGTTGGCGCCCTTCGGTGCCGAGCTGACGCCCGAGCTGGGTGAGCTGGTCGCCGGCCGCGACATCGTCGTGCCCGAGGCCGACGTCGAGCGCTTCGTCGCCCTCTTCCTCCCGCGGCTGCGGGAGCGGGTCACGGTCATCTCCTCCGACGACAGCGTCGACCTGCCGCTGCCGGAGCCGCCGCAGCTGCACCTCCACGTGCGCCGGGACGGTCGCGGCGTGCTGCTCGACCTGGGCTTCGCCTACTCGGCGGGCGGGAGCACCCATGTCGTCGGTGCTGACGAGCAGGGGTCTCTCCCGCGCGATCGCCGGGCCGAGCACGCCCTGCTCGAGGAGCTCGAGCCGCTCGCCGACCTGCCGGGCGCGCGGATCCGGTCTCCGCACGGCTGGCGGCTGCGCTCGCCGATGCGGCTCCACGGGCCCGCGGCGATCCTCGCCCTCACCGTCGTCGTGCCGCGGCTCGACGACGACCCGCGCTGCATCGTGGTCGTCGACGACGACGTCCCGAACTTCGAGGAGCTCGACGCCGAGCCCGAGGTCTCGCTGCACGCGGCGAGCGAGGACGGCGGCTCCGACTGGCTCGACCTGCACGTGCGGGTCACCGTCGGCGACGTCGAGGTGCCCTTCGAGCCGCTCTTCGCCGCGCTCGTCGCCGGCGAGGAGATCATGCAGCTCGAGACCGGCGAGTGGTTCCGGCTCGACCACCCGGTCCTCGACGACCTGCGGGCGCTCATCGAGGAGGCTCGGGCACTCGTCGAGCCGGAGGCCGGCGAGGTGCGGCTGAGCCGCTACCAGGTCGACCTCTACGACGAGCTGGCGGCGATCGCCGACGTCGAGGTCGAGCGCGATCACGCGTGGCGCTCGGGCGTCGAGACCCTCCGCGAGATCGACAGCCGCCCGGTGCCCGAGGCGCCGGCCTCCCTGCGGGCGACCCTGCGGCCCTACCAGCTCGAGGGCTATCACTGGCTGAGCACGCTCTGGGACGCCGGTCTCGGGGGCGTCCTCGCCGACGACATGGGTCTGGGCAAGACCGTGCAGGCCCTCGCGCTGCTCGCCCGCGCCCACGAGGCGGGCGAGCTCGACCGGCCGGTGCTCGTCGTCGCCCCCCACGAGCGTCGTCGGCACGTGGGCCAGCGAGGCCGCGAAGTTCGTCCCCGACCTCGTCGTGCGTACCCTGCCGCAGACCCACCGCCGCCGCGGCGCGTCCGTCGCCGAGGCGGTCGACGGCGCCCACCTCGTCGTCACCTCCTACGCCGTGCTGCGCATCGACGCCGCGGAGTTCGCCGAGGTCGACTGGCGCGGCGTGATCCTCGACGAGGCGCAGTTCGTCAAGAACGACCGCTCCAAGACGCACCAGGCCCTGCGGCGCCTGTCGACCCCCTTCGTCCTCGCGGTGACCGGCACCCCGCTGGAGAACTCGCTCATGGACCTGTGGTCCCTCTTCGCGCTCGCCGCACCCGGGCTCTACCCGCGGCGCGACCGCTTCGGCGACCTCTACCGCAAGCCCATCGAGTCAGGCGAGCAGCCCGAGCTCCTCGACCGGCTGCGTCGCCGGATCCGCCCGCTCATGCTGCGTCGGACCAAGGAGGAGGTGGCGATCGACCTGCCGCCCAAGCAGATTCAGGTTCTCCCGGTGGAGCTCTCCTCGACCCACCGGCGCATCTACGACCGACACCTGCAGCGCGAGCGCAAGCGGGTGCTCGGCCTCCTCGACGACCCCGACGCCAACCGAGTCGCGATCCTCGCCTCGCTGACCCGGCTGCGACAGCTGAGCCTCGACCCAGGCCTTGTCGACGACGAGCACCGCGGCCAAGGCATCTCGGCCAAGCTCGACGTGCTCGTCGAGCACCTCGGCGAGCTCGCCGTCGAGGGCCACCGGGCGCTCGTCTTCAGCCAGTTCACCGGCTTCCTCGCGATCGTGCGCGAGCGGCTCGAGGCCGAGGGCATCACGACGAGCTATCTCGACGGGGCGACGACCGACCGCGCGAGCGTCATCGACGGCTTCAAGCAGGGCGAGCAGACCGCCTTCCTCATCAGCCTCAAGGCCGGCGGTGTCGGCCTGACCCTCACCGAGGCCGACTACGTCTTCGTCCTCGACCCGTGGTGGAACCCCGCGGCCGAGGCCCAGGCCATCGACCGGGCCCACCGCATCGGGCAGGACAAGCCGGTCATGGTCTACCGCCTCGTGTCGACCGACACGATCGAGGACAAGGTCGTCGACCTGCAAGAGCGCAAGCGCGACCTCTTCGAGCGGGTCGTCGACGACGGCGGCGCGCTCTCGGGGGCGATCACCTCTGCCGACATCCGGGCCCTGCTCGATCCGAGCGACTGACGCCGACGCACGCCACCCCACCCGCGGGTCGAGGGGGTACGGCCGACACGGCGCGGTGGGCGCTGGCCCCGACGTGGGCTCAGGCCGAACGCAGCACCTTGTCCATCGCCTTGCCCTTGGCCAGCTCGTCGACGAGCTTGTCGAGGTAGCGGATCCGGCGCATCAGCGGGTCCTCGACCTCCTGCACCTTGACCCCGCAGACCGAGCCGGTGATCAGCTCGGCGGCCGGGTTGAGCTGCGCCTGTCCGAAGAAGTCCTCGAAGGTCGTCCCCTCGGCCAGGTGTCGCTCGAGCGCCGCCTGGTCATAGCCGGTGAGCCAGCGGATCACCTCGTCGAGCTCGTCCCTGGACCGCCCCTTGCGCTCGACCTTGGTCACGTAGTGCGGGTAGACGTCGGCGACGGCCGTGGTGAAGATCCGGTGCATGTCGCCAGCCTAGGGGCCGCCCCCGGTGGCTACGGTGGTCGGCGGACGGGCAGGGTGCCCGGCGAGAGGGGTGGGTCATGCGGGTTCTTGCGGTCATCGTCGGTGTGCTCTTCATGCTCCTCGGAGCATTGACGATCGCCTTCTCCTTCGCCTACATGCACGACTCCCGCAGCTCCACGGACTCCTGGACGTGCACGACGACCGAGACCGGGTCGTCCTGCGGCGCCGACGCCGACAGCGTGCAGGACATGATCGTCGACGCCAGCCTGTCCAACACCTTCCAGATCATCGGCGCGACCCTCTTCGTCAGTGGCTCGGTGCTCAACGCTGGTGCCGTGGCCGCCTCCGGCCGTCGCGCCTGAGCGAAGGGGGTCAGCCCCGATCGAGTGGGAAGTGGCCCGCGACGCGCACCGTCGTCGGCATGGTCGCCCCGTCGAGTCGGAGCGTGCGCGCCACCGAGAGCTCGCGCGGAGTCTCGTCGTCGTCGACGGCGAAGACCGCGTACCCGGGGCGGGCGCTGGAGTAGGTCTCCCCGCCCTCGAGGCCCTCGGTGCGCTCCGGCTCCTGCCCGTCCAGGCGGAGCGAGAGGTCGCGGACGCCGGTGACGCTGCGCGGCGTGCCAGCGCGGTCCACGACGTATGACATCGGGGAGGGGCGGACGGCGACCCCGGTCCAGTGCCGTCCCTCGCCGGCCCAGCCGAGCTCGTCGTCCCAGGCGTAGGGGGCCAGGGGTCCGGTCGTGAGGGTGGCCCGGCGGGCGTGCGGCCGCCACGCGGCGTCGGTCCGCAGCTGGCACGGTCGTGAGTCGGGGCATGCGGCGTCGACCCGTCGCGGGCGGGTCGACAGTCCCCGGGCGGCGCCGCGGTCCAGCTCTCCGGTCGCCACGTCGAGGCGCTGGGTCACGCCGTCGAATGGTCACCTCGACGGCGAGGTCGCGACCTCGGCGTCCGACGGCGACGAGTGTTGAGGTGCCGGTGCCCGTGGCCTCGGCGGCCAGCTCCCGGCCCGTCCCGTCCGCCAGGTCGATGCGTCTTCCGCCGGCGACGAGGCGGATGCCGATCTCCTGCTCGCCGACCTCCTGACCAGCGGCGTTGTCGACCGGCCGGGCCAGCCACGAGACGGGGACGAGGCGGGCCGCGTCATCGGCGCGCACGGGAGCCGTGTCCGACCAGTCGCGGTCGGCGCCGAGGTCGACGAGGCTCGCGTCCATCTCGCGCACGGGTCGGCCCACCTGCAGGTCCACGGCCGTGCCGGGGACGAGCACCTCGTGGGGCTGCCCGTTGTGGACCCGCGACTGGAGCGGCAGCCGGTCGCCGGCGGCGAGGACGTGTCGGTGGTCGGCGCGCCAGCCAGCGGCGAGGTTGCTGGCGAAGGCGGCCGCCGCCAGTGCCGCACAGACGGTGGTCCAGAGCTGCCCGCTCGTGGCGGGGCGTCGGGCGGCGCCACGAGCGAAGGGTGCCCGGGTCATGACAGCCGCCCTCCCTCGACGTCCCAGACGAGCCGCAGCGTCTCCCGGCCCGTGGCGAAGGGATCGCTCGGCACCGCCTCGATGTCGAGCGCCGCTTCCAGGTCCGGGCTCGTGCCCTCGTCGACCTCGAAGACGAACATCTGGGGGTCGTCCGGGTCCTGGATCGCCAGGGTGCCGGAGTTGAGGTCGTTGACGTCGACGGGGCCGGCGAGCGGCTCCTCGCCGCCGAGGCGGGCGGAGAAGGTGGTGGCGGAGCTCCAGCTCTCGTCATCGGTCCGCTCGACGTCGACCGTGCGGTCGAGGGTCAGGAGCACGGCGACGTACTCGCGTCCCCGAGGGGCCCAGCCCAGCCCGTCGACGTAGGGCACGCGCAGCACTCGCGTCACGGTGCACGCCGTCTCACGGGAGTAGTCCTCCAGCTCGAGGTCGGAGGAGTCGGCGCGGCGGCTGCGGCCGCAGTCGATCTCCGGTTCGTCCTGGAGGCTCGTGGCGGCGGGCAGGTCGGCGAGTTGTGCGGCTCGGCCGAGGTCGGCGGCGCCGTCGCTGCCGACGACCTGCTCCTCCCCGTCGACGGTGACGACGAGCTCCACATCGGTCGGGGCGCCGTCGACGGCCACCCATCGCGTTCCGGTGGCGTTGCTCCACGCGGTCTCGGGGTCGAGGCGGAAGCCTCCCGGGCGATCGCTCAGCGGGTGGTCGACCCCGTCGGCGCGCACGGAGACCTCGACCTGCGTCGCCAGGGGGTGGCGGATCCCGACGAAGGGCACCTGGTCGGTCGGGCTCGTCAGGTCGACCCTGACGAAGCTCCCTCCCTCGGGAGGTGCCACGTCTGCCGGGGCGCCGGAGATGTCGGGCAGCTCCGGCTGCGCTGCTGCGACCGCGACGTCGAGATGTCGCCACGGGAGCTCCAGCCGGACCTGGTCGGGCAGGGGCTCCTCGGCGTAGGGGGAGGAGAAGACGTCACCCGGGCTCGCCTGCGGACGCGAGTCGCCGTCGCCGTCGAGGCCGGTGACGGCCCAGGCGAGGCCGAGGGCCAGTGCGGTGCCGCTGGCGAGCGCGGCGGCGGTCGACCACAGCGACGGGAGCTCGGCAGTGCGCGACATGTGGACACCTTCGTGCAGTGCCGGGGTGGTGGCAACGGGGAGGGCTCCCCGCGGGCGACTTGGCGTTCCCCCCTTCGATCCTGTACACATGTACATGTACGGATGTACAACAACGAAGGGAGGGGCCGTGGGCTCCACGCAGGACCGGCCGGCACCGGGACGACGTGACCCCGAGGGACGCCGCCGCGCGATCATCGAGGCGGCCGCCGAGCTCGTCGTCGAAGGGGGCGCCGCCTCCCTCACCCACCGCGCCGTCGCGGCCCGGGCCGGGGTCTCGCTCGGCTCCACGACCCAGTACTTCGGCTCGCTCGACGAGCTGCGTGAGCTCGCCCTGCAGTCGCTCTCCGACCTCATCGACGCCGGCCTGGCCGAGGTCGAGGCGCAGCTGCTGCCCCTCGACGACGCCCCCGAGCGGCTGGCGCGGGAGATGCACGGCTTCCTCGCCGACGAGCGGGCGGTGCGCGCCGACCTCGAGCTCGTCCACGCCGGGCTCGGTGACGACCCGCGGCTGCGCGAGCTCGCCCTGCGGTGGACCGACCGGCTCGTCGAGATCCTCTCCCGCCACCTCGACCCGCCCGTCGCCGAGGCGATCGGCCTCTACCTCGACGGCGCCACGCTGCACGCCGGGCTGCACGACGAGCCGGTCTCCGCCGAGGCGATGGCCGCGGTCTTCCGCCGGCTCATGGCCGCCCCCACCACAGCCACCACCACGACCGAAGGGAGTGACCCCCGATGAACTCCACCCTCACCTCCGCGACCGCCCCGGTGTCGACGCGCCGCGCCTGGGCCGCCGTCGCCGTCCTCAGCGCGAGCCTGCTCGTCATCACGATGGACATGACGATCCTCAACATCGCGTTGCCGGACATGGCCGCCGAGCTGCGACCGACCGCCAACCAGCAGCTGTGGATCGTCGACGTCTACTCCCTCGTCCTCGCCGGGCTGCTCGTGCCGTGGGCCGCGGTCGCAGACCGGTGGGGCCGCCGACGGATGCTCCTGCTCGGCTACGCGATCTTCCTCGTCAGCTCGCTGCTCGTCCTCGTCGCCGACACCGCTGAGGCGGTCATCGTCCTGCGCGCCGTGCTCGGCATCGGCGGCGCGATGATCATGCCCAACACGCTCTCGCTCATTCGCGTCATCTTCACCGACGCCGGGCAGCGGGCGACGGCCCTGAGCATCTGGGCCGCCGTGTCCGGGCTCGGGGCGGCCGTGGGCCCGCTCGTCGGCGGCTTCCTCCTCGAGCACTTCTCCTGGCACGCGGCCTTCCTCGTCAACGTGCCGCTGATGATCGCCGCGATCATCGCCGGCGTGCTCGTGCTGCCGGAGTCGCGGGTCGAGGGCGCCGGCCGGTGGGATGTCACGGCCGCGGTGCTCGCGCTCGTCGGCATGGTCGCCTTCGTCTGGTCGGTGAAGTCCTTCGGCAAGGAGGCCAGCCTCGTCCACCCGCCCGCGCTGCTGGCGCTCGCGGTCGGCCTCGGTGCGCTGACGATCTTCGTGCGGCGCTGCCTGCGCAGCGATGCGCCGCTGCTCGACGTCGGCCTCTTCCGCAGCCGTCCCTTCAGCGCCGGGATCATCGCGGCGCTCGGCACGACCTTCGCCATGCTCGCGGCGCTGCTCCTGCTCACCCAGTGGCTGCAGCTCGTCGAGGGCGCGAGCCCGATCGAGTCGGGGATCAAGCTCATCCCCGTCGCGCTCGCCGGGGCCGTCGCCTCGCTCGCCGCGCCGCCGCTGGCCCGGGTCATCGGGGCACGGGCCGTGCTCGCCTCGGGGCTGGTGCTGGCGGGGGTCGGGCTGCTCGCCGTCGGGCTCGGACCCGACGAGCTGACCTACCCGCTCGTGCTCACGGCCATGCTCCTCGTGGGTGCCGGCACCGGGTCGCTCGCCATCGCCTCGGCGATGGTCATGATGGGCTCGCCCGAGGACAAGGCCGGCAATGCCGGTGCGCTCGAGGAGACCTCCTACGAGCTCGGCGGCACCCTCGGAGTCGCGATCCTCGGCAGCGTCTCTGCGCTCGTCTACCGCACCCACCTGCAGGAGTCGCCCGCTCTGGAGCAGCGGCCGGCCGGCAGGCCGGGCCCGGCGCCGAGGACTCCCTCGGCGCAGCGGTGGCGACG
>NZ_JBNFOF010000122.1:0-9370 GCF_057364645.1 Janibacter sp. CFPM2_SD2 | reverse complement strand
AGGGCGCCCCGCTGACCAAGGTCGCGGGGGGAGTCCGGCGAGGCGCCGACCACGCCCGGTCGCCGACCCCGAGCCGGCCGCCCCGGCCCGTCGCAAGCGCAAGCGCGTGACCTCCGAGGCCGGCCCGCCCAAGGCCTGACCCGAGCACTGCACGTCGACCCCCTTCGCCGGTTTGTCCGGTGGAGGGGGTCGCCGGTAGTCTTGACCCTTGGTGCGCCCACCGAGCGGACGCTCCATGCCTGTGCATGGGGACTGTTGGCCGGTCAGACAGAGCGAGTGCACTTCAGACAGAGAGTGAGTTCCCCCTGATGTACGCGATCGTTCGCGCGGGTGGCCGCCAGGAAAAGGTTTCCGTCGGCGACACCATCCTCATCAACTCGATCAAGGGCGAGGCCGGCGACAGCGTCGACCTGCAGCCCATCCTGCTCGTCGACGGCTCGACCGTCACCAGCGATGCCGACAAGCTGGCCAAGGTCAGCGTCAAGGCCGAGGTCGTCGGGGCCGCCAAGGGCCCGAAGATCACGATCATGAAGTACAAGAACAAGACCGGCTACCGCAAGCGCCAGGGTCACCGTCAGCCGCTCACGCAGCTGAAGATCACCGACATCAAGGCCTGAGCCTTCCTTCAACAGTTAGGAACCCACTGACATGTCTTCCAAGAAGGGTGTCTCCTCGTCCAAGAACGGCCGCGACTCCAACGCGCAGCGCCTCGGCGTGAAGCGCTACGGCGGCCAGATCGTCGGCACCGGTGAGATCATCGTGCGCCAGCGCGGGACCCACTTCCACCCGGGCGACAACGTCGGCCGCGGTGGCGACGACACGCTGTTCGCCCTGGCGGACGGCGAGGTCCAGTTCGGTGCCAAGCGCGGCCGCAAGGTCGTCAGCGTCCTCCCGGCGGGCACCGCCAGCTGACGCGAGCCACAGCATGCGCAAAGGGGGCGGGTCGAGGTGACCTGCCCCCTTCGCCGTACCAGATCGAAGGAAAGGTGAGGTCGTGACGACCTTCGTGGACAGGGTCACCCTGCACGTCGAGGCGGGCCGGGGTGGCCACGGCGTCGCGTCCGTGCACCGGGAGAAGTTCAAGCCGCTCGGCGGCCCCGACGGGGGCAACGGCGGCCACGGCGGCGACGTCGTCCTCGTCGTCGACCCGCAGGTGACGACCCTGCTCGACTACCACCGCAGCCCGCACCGCCGGGCGACCAACGGTGCTCCGGGCGCCGGCGACGAAAAGAACGGCGCCAACGGCGAGGACCTCGTCCTGCCCGTGCCCGCCGGCACCGTCGTCACCAACCGCGCCGGTGACGTCCTCGCCGACCTCGTCACGCCCGGCACGCGTTTCGTCGCGGCCCAGGGCGGTCGTGGCGGTCTCGGCAACAAGGCGCTGGCGAGCGCGCGGCGCAAGGCGCCCGGCTTCGCGCTGCTCGGCGAGCCGGGGGAGTCGACCGACGTCGTCCTCGAGCTGAAGTCCCTGGCCGACGTCGCCCTCATCGGGTTCCCGAGCGCCGGCAAGTCCTCGCTGGTCTCCGTGCTCTCCGCGGCGCGGCCCAAGATCGCGGACTACCCCTTCACCACCCTCGTGCCCAACCTCGGCGTCGTCACCGCCGGCGACGTGCGCTACACCGTCGCCGACGTCCCGGGCCTGATCCCCGGGGCGAGCGAAGGGCGGGGCCTGGGTCTGGAGTTCCTGCGCCACGTAGAGCGCTGCTCCGTGCTCGTCCACGTCATCGACTGCGCGACGCTCGAGCCGGGCCGTGACCCGATGAGCGACCTCGACGTCATCGAGGCCGAGCTCGCGGCCTATGTCGCCGACGAGACCCTCGGCGGTCGCCCGCTGTCGGAGCGCACCCGCATCGTCGTGCTCAACAAGGCCGACGTGCCCGACGCGCTCGACCTGGCCGACATGGTCAAGGCCGACCTGGAGGAGCGCGGCCTCGAGGTCTTCATCGTCTCCGCCGTCGCCCACACCGGCCTGCGCGAGCTGACCTTCGCCATGGCCCGCCACGTCCAGGCGGCGCGCGCGGAGTCGGCCGTCGAGGTCGCCCCGCAGCGGGTCGTCCTGCGCCCCAAGGCCGTCGACGACGCCGGCTTCGTCGTGCGTCGCGAGGGCGGCTCGGAGGGCGAGGTCTTCCGCGTCCTCGGTGCCAAGGTCACCCGCTGGGTCCACCAGACCGACTTCGCCAACGACGAGGCCGTCGGCTACCTCGCCGACCGCCTCAACCGTGCGGGCGTCGAGGAGGAGCTGACCAAGGCGGGAGCCGTCGCCGGCTCGACCGTGCTCATCGGCCCCGAGGACGACGCCGTCGTCTTCGACTGGGAGCCCACCCTCGTCGGCGGTGCCGAGCTGCTCGGCGGCCGCGGTACCGACCTGCGCCTCGAGGAGAACACCCGGCGCACGACCCAGGAGCGGCGCGAGCAGTTCCACGCCCGCAAGGACGCCCAGACCGCAGCCCGCGAGGACCTGCGCACCGAGCGCGACGCCGGGCACTGGATCGAGGACGACTGATGGGAGCCGACGCCCGGCGGGCGATCGCCCGGGCCCGGCGCATCGTCATCAAGGTCGGCTCGTCGTCGCTGACGAGCGCCGCCGGGGGAGAGCTCGACGTCGCCCGGCTCACCGCGCTGGTCAACGCGATCTCTGCCCGCCGCAGCGAGGGCACCGAGGTCGTCCTCGTCTCCTCGGGTGCCATCGCCGCCGGCATCGGTCCGCTCGGCATGGAGACGCGGCCCAGCGACCTCGCCCGCCAGCAGGCGGCAGCGAGCGTCGGGCAGGGCGTGCTGCTCTCGGCCTACGACAAGGCCTTCGGCCGGCACGGGCACACCATCGGGCTCGTCCTGCTGACGGTCGACGACGTCACCCGGCGCACGAGCTACACCAACGCCAAGCGGACCTTCGACTCGCTGCTCGACCTCGGCGTGCTGCCGATCGTCAACGAAAATGACACCGTCGCCACCCACGAGGTGCGCTTCGGTGACAACGACCGGCTCGCCGCGCTCGTCGCCCAGCTCGTCGGCGCCGACGCCCTCGTGCTGCTCACCGACGTCGACGCGCTCTACACGGCCAAGCCGGGCACGCCCGGGGCCGAGCGGGTCGAGCTCGTCTCTGACCCGGCGGAACTGGAGTCGATCTCCATCGGCGGCACCGGCTCGGCCGTCGGCTCGGGTGGCATGACGACGAAGGTCGAGGCCGCGACGATCGCCGGGGCGTCCGGTATCCCGACGGTGCTCACCTCCGCCGACCAGGTGACCGAGGCACTCGCTGGCGAGGACGTCGGCACGGCCTTTGCCCCCGCGAGGCGTCGTCGGGGCTCACGCGCCCTGTGGCTGGCCCACGCGACGACCCCGCGCGGGTCGGTGCAGATCGACGAGGGCGCGGTGACCGCGCTGCGGGAGCGGGGCCGCTCGCTCCTGCCCGCCGGCATCACCGGGGTGACCGGCTCCTTCACCGACGGCGACCCGGTCGACGTCGTCGGCCCCGACGGCACCGTCATCGCGCGCGGCCTCGTCAACTACACCTCGGGTGAGCTGCCGCACCTCATGGGGCGCAGCACCAAGGACCTGGCCAAGGAGATCGGCCCGCAGTACGAGCGCGAGGTCATCCACCGCGACCACCTCGCCCTGCTCTGACTCGGGTCAGCGCACGCGGGTGACCTCGAACTGCATGCGCGGGTGGGCGTAGGCCTCCTGCGCCTGGACCAGCTGCAGCTCCCGCTTGCCGGAGTCGAGGGTGAGCTGCAGCAGGTCGAAGACCGCCGAGACGGTCGCGCCGAGGGCCTGCTGCAGGTCGCGGCTGCGCAGCCAGTGGCTCGTGAAGAGCGCGGCCGTGACGTCGCCGGAGCCGTTGGCCTTGAGCGGCAGGTGCGGGGTGCGCACGATCCACGCCTCGTCCTCGTGGCAGGCGAGCATCTCGATCGTGCCCTCGGGCCGGTCGGGGCGCAGCACCGAGGTGACGAGGATGGTGCTCGGCCCCATCGCCCGCGCGGCGTCGACGGAGGCGAGGGTCTCCTCGAGCGTCTCCGGCTCGGTCTCGGTGAGGAAGCCCAGCTCGAACTGGTTGGGCGTGATGAGGTCGGCCTGCGGGACGACCTTGTCGCGCAGCAGCACGGGGATCGACTCGTGGACGAAGCAGCCCGACTTCGCATTGCCCATCACCGGGTCGCAGGCGTAGATGGCGTCGGGGTTGGCGGCCTTGACCGCGGCGACGGCCTCGAGGATCGTCGCGCCGATGCCCTCACCGCCCTGGTAGCCGGACAGGACGGCGTCGACCTCGGCGAAGGCCTCACGCTCACCGATCCCGGTGATGACGTCGGCGACGTCGGCCGGGTCCATCAGCGGACCCCGCCACGCGCCGTAGCCGGTGTGGTTGGAGAAGTTGACCGTGTGCACCGGCCAGACCTCGACACCGAGGCGCTGCATGGGGAAGACAGAAGCGGAGTTGCCGACGTGGCCGTAGGCGACGTGGGACTGGATCGACAGAATCGTGGTCACCCCGGCATCATCGCATCGCCCGGTCGTAGCCTGTGCGCATGACGGACAGCATCGCCACGGTCACGGACCTCGCCGAGCGGGCCCGCGTCGCCTCCCGCACCCTCGCCCTGCTCACCCGCGCCGACAAGGACGCCGCCCCTGCTGGCGCTCGCGGACGCCGTCGATGCCGCCACGGACGACGTCGTCGCCGCCAATGCGCAGGACCTCCAGCGCGGGCGCGAAGGGGGGATGGCCACCGGCCTCCTCGACCGCCTCGCCCTCGACGCCGAGCGCGTCGCGGCCGTCGCCGACGCCCTGCGCGACCTCGCCGGGCTGCCCGACCCCGTGGGCGAGGTCGTGCGCGGATCGACGCTCGCCAACGGCCTGCAGATCCGTCAGGTGCGGGTGCCGATGGGGGTCGTCGGCATGATCTACGAGGCCCGCCCCAATGTCACCGTCGACGCCGCCGGCCTGGGCCTGAAGTCCGGCAACGCCATGATCCTGCGCGGCGGCTCGGCCGCCGCGAGCACCAACCGTGCCCTCGTCACCGCCCTGCGCTCGGCCCTGGAGGCGCACGGCCTGCCGGCCGACGCCGTCCAGCTGCTCGAGGGCGATCACGACGCGGTCAAGGCGCTCATGACCGCCCGCGGCTTGGTCGACCTGCTCATCCCGCGCGGGGGTGCGGGCCTGATCCAGACCGTCGTCACCGAGTCGACCGTGCCCGTCATCGAGACCGGCGTGGGCAACTGCCACGTCTACGTCGACGTCGCCGCCGACCGGGACAAGGCGCTCGCGATCACGCTCAACGCCAAGACCCATCGCCCGAGCGTCTGCAATGCCGCCGAGTCGCTCCTCGTCCACCGCGCCGTCGCCGCCGACGTGCTGCCGACGCGCTGCGCGAGCTCGCGGCCGCCGGCGTCGTGCTCCACGGCGACGAGGCGACCCGCGAGCTCGCCCCCGAGGGCGTGACGGTCGAGCCCGCGACGGACGAGGACTTCGACACCGAGTACCTCGCGCTCGAGATGTCCGTCGCCGTCGTCGACGACCTCGACGCGGCGATGGAGCACGTGCGCCGCCACGGCAGCGGCCACACCGAGGCCATCGTCACCGAGGACCGGGCGGCTGCCCGGCGCTGGACCGCCGAGGTCGACGCGGCGGCGGTGCTCGTCAACGCCTCGACGCGCTTCACCGACGGCGGGGAGTTCGGCTTCGGGGCGGAGATCGGCATCTCGACGCAGAAGCTGCACGCCCGCGGCCCGATGGCGCTGCCCGAGCTGACGACGACGAAGTGGGTCGTCGAGGGCGACGGCCAGATCCGGGGCTGACCCCCCCTCGCCCGTCCCGGACACAGCCGAGGGCCCTCCCCCCGACGCGGGGAAGGGCCCTGACCGCTGTCCGTGTCACGCCCCGTGGGGTCCTGCGGCGACTGCAGCACAACGCCGGGCGCGGAGCCACGACGTCGCGGTGACACGTGGACCAGGAGGCGCCGACGCCGCTCGAGTCGCCTGAGCCCGACGCGGAGCCTCCCCCGTGCCGGACGTGCGGACGTCGTTATCCCTGTGGTCCTGCCGGCCGCCGTGAAGCAGCCGCGGTGTGGGGACTGTTCTACGCCGGGTCGGTGGCCCTCGGCAACGTCAGGAGTGACGCATCGGTGAGCGGCTGCCACCCACAGCCTCATCCACAGGCAGAGGGCGCTCTCCACGCCTTCTCCCACAGGCCTGTGGATGACGTCGGTGGACAACGGCCGGGTAGCATGGAGCCATGCTGAGTTCCTTCGTCTCCCTCGCCGCAGAGACCGGCCACCACAACGAGCTGCCGGTCGCGCCCTGGGTCTACGGCCTCTTCGCCCTGCTGATCTTCTCGATGATGCTGGCCGCCCTCTTCGCCTTCCGGCAGGCCGCGACCAAGATCCCGACCGCCGACAACACCGTCGCCCACGATGACCACGGGCCCGAGGCCGGGGACCACCACTGAGCAAGCGCCTCGGCGTGATGGGTGGGACCTTCGACCCCATCCACCACGGTCACCTCGTCGCCGCCAGCGAGGCCGCCTCGCGCTTCGGGCTCGACGAGGTCGTCTTCGTCCCCACGGGGGAGCCGTGGCAGAAGGCGGACACCCAGGTCAGCCCGGCCGAGCACCGTTACCTGATGACGGTGGTCGCGACGGCGTCCAACCCGCGCTTCACCGTCAGCCGCGTCGACATCGACCGTGAGGGCCCGACCTACACGATCGACACCCTGCGCGACCTGCGCGAGCTGCGCCCCGACGACGAGCTCTTCTTCATCACCGGCGCCGACGCCCTCGCGCAGATCCTGTCGTGGAAGGACGTCGGCGAGCTGTGGGACCTCGCCCACTTCATCGGCGTCACCCGCCCCGGCTACCACCTCAGCGAGACGGGGCTGCCCGAGGACCGGGTGACCCTCCAGGAGGTGCCCGCCATGGCGATCTCCTCCACCGACTGCCGACAGCGCGTCGCCGCCGGCGAACCCGTCTGGTACCTCGTGCCCGACGGCGTCGTGCAGTACATCAACAAGTACGAGCTCTACACCGACGACCGGGAGTGACCGACACACCGTGGTAGCCACCCAGCAGGCCATAGACAACGCGACCATCGCCGCCCGCGCGGCGGCCGACAAGCTCGCGACGACCATCACCGGGCTCGACGTGTCCGGGCAGATGCCGCTCACCGACATCTTCCTCATCGTCTCCGCCGACAACGAGCGTCAGGTGCAGGCCATCGTCGACGCCGTCGAGGAGGCCATGCGCGAGGAGGCCCAGATCAAGCCGCTGCGCCGTGAGGGCAACGGCCCCGGCCGGTGGGTCCTCATCGACTTCGGCGACGTCGTCGTGCACGCGCAGCACGACGAGGAGAAGGACTTCTACGACCTCGAGCGCCTCTGGCGCGACTGCCCGCACCTCGACCTCGGTGTCGTGGGCTCGCAGCAGTCCGACGAGCGGTGAGCGAGGCGAAGGGGGAGCCCCGTCGCCTGATCGTGCTGCGCCACGGCCAGACCGTCTCCAACCTCAAGGGCATCTGGCAGGGGCACCTCGACCACGAGCTGACCGACCTGGGTCGGGAGCAGGCTGCGGCTGCGGCCCGGGCGATCGCCGCCCTTCGTCCCTCGCGGATCGTCTCCTCCGACCTCTCCCGTGCCCACGACACCGCGCTGGCCGTCGCCGCCGCGAGCGGTGACCTCGACGTGGCCGTCGACGAGCGCTGGCGCGAGATCCACGCCGGCGCCTGGCAGGGCCTCACGGCCGCCGAGGTGGGCGAGCAGTACCCGCTCGACGCCGAGCGGCTCGTGAGCGGCGTAGGACTTCAAGCGGGGCGGCCACGGCGAGTCGCTCGCCGAGCTCGCCCAGCGCGTGCGCCCGGCCTCGACGAGCTTGTCGACGGCATGGACCCGGGGGAGACCGTCGTCGTCGCGACCCACGGCGTGACCGGCCGCACCGTCGTCGCCGAGCTCGTCGGCCTCGAGCAGCAGACCGCCTGGCGGGTGCTCGGGGGCTTCGGCAACTGCCACTGGGCGGTCGTGGAGCAGGGGCGCTCCGGCTGGCGGATCACCCAGTGGAATGCCTCCGCCGAGGGCCTGTGAGCCCCTCGCGGAGCCCGATTTGGAAAAGCGGGGGTGCGTAGGGTTAAACTCTCGCAGTCCCCTTCGGGGGAAACCCACTCGGGGCTGTAGCGCAGTTGGTAGCGCACCTCCATGGCATGGAGGGGGTCAGGGGTTCGAATCCCCTCAGCTCCACCCGGGAGCCAGAAGGCCCGGATCGCATCGCGGTCCGGGCCTTCTGCATGTCACGGCACCCTCTAGCGTGTGCGCATGCCGATCGAGACGAGCCGCCCGGTCGCGGCCGGTGTCGTCACGGCGCTCGTCGGCTTCACGAGCGCCTTCGTCGTCGTCCTGCAGGGACTGACCGCCGTCGGGGCGACCCACGCCCAGGCCGCCAGCGGGCTGCTGGCCGTGACGATCCTCATGGGCCTGAGCTCGGTCGTCCTCTCCCTGACGACCCGACTGCCGATCACCGTGGCGTGGTCCACGCCCGGAGCCGCGCTGCTCGCCTCCACGGGGACGGTCGACGGAGGCTGGCCGGCGGCGGTCGGGGCCTTCGTCGTCACCGGTGTCCTCGTCCTCGCGACGGGACTCGTGCCGGCCCTCGGGTCGCTCATCACCCGGATCCGCGCCTCGGTGGCGCAGGCGATGCTCGCCGGCATCGTCATGCAGCTGTGCCTCGGGACGGTGACGGGCATGGCGGCCAACCCGTGGGCGGTGGGGCCGGTGGTCATCGTGTGGGTGCTCGCCCTGCGGCTGGCGCCGCGGTGGGCCTCGCCGCTCGCCTTCGTCGTGGCGGCGGTCGTCATCGCCGTCCATCTCGCCCGCTCCGGCGCGCCCGTCGACACCGGCTCCCTCGCGCCCCGGCTCGAGCTCACCGCGCCGACTCTCACCCTCGGCGGGCTCGTCGGGATCGCCCTGCCGCTCTATCTCGTGACCATGGCCTCGCAGAATGTTCCGGGCGTCGCGGTGATGCGCGGCTTCGGCTACGAGGTGCCGTGGCGACGCTCGATGCTCGTCACGGGCGCGGGGACGGTCCTCGGGGCGCCCGCCGGCGGGCACGCGATCAACCTCGCGGCGATCAGCGCCGCCCTCGCCGCCGGTCCCGATGCCGGGGAGGACCGCTCCCGCCGCTGGATCGCGAGCGTGACCTCAGGCATCGTCCTCGTGCCCATCGGCATCGCCTCCGCAGCCTTCGCCACCCTCGTCTCGCTCGCGCCCGAAGGGGTGGTGGCGGCCGTGGCCGGGCTGGCGCTCATGGGCACGCTCGCGACCTCCCTTCGCTCCGCGCTGGCGGAGCCGGGCGAGCAGGTGCCGGCCGTCGTCACCTTCGCCGTCGCGGCGTCGGGCAC
>NZ_JBNFOF010000121.1:0-9438 GCF_057364645.1 Janibacter sp. CFPM2_SD2 | reverse complement strand
CGCTCGCGCCCGGGCTGCCGGCCGACGGCGTCGTCACCGGCCGCGGGCTCGTCGACGACCGGCCGGTCATCGTCATCGCCAACGACCCGACGGTCAAGGCCGGCTCGTGGGCGCCCGCACGGTGGAGAAGATCGTGCGCGCCACCGAGACGGCGCTGCGCGAGGAGCTGCCGGTCTTCTGGCTCGTCGACTCCGCGGGCGCGCGCATCACCGACCAGGTCGAGATGTTCCCCGGCCGCCGCGGCGCCGGGCACATCTTCCACAACCAGGTCGCCCTGTCGGGCAAGGTCCCGCAGATCTGCTGCCTCTTCGGCCCCAGCGCCGCGGCGCGCCTACATCCCCTCCTTCACCGACCTCGTGATCATGGTCGAGGGCAATGCGTCGATGTACCTCGGCAGCCCGCGCATGGCCGAGATGGTCGTCGGCGAGCGGGTTTCCCTCGAGGAGATGGGCGGCGCCCGCATGCACTGCACCGTGAGCGGTGTCGGTGACGTGCTCGTCGCCGACGACACCGAGGCCATCGAGGCGGCCCGGCTGTGGCTGAGCTATCTCCCGCAGAACTGGCACAGCGACCTCCCTTCGTACCAGCCGGAGGAGCCGGCCGCGCCGCTCACCGCCGCGACCATCCCCGAGCGCGAGTCGCAGCCCTTCGACGTGCACGACGTCATCGACGGCCTCGTCGACGACGACTCCTTCTTCGAGGTCAAGGAGCTCTTCGCCACCGAGCTGGTCGTCGGCCTCGGCCGGATGGCGGGGGAGACCGTCGGCATCGTCGCCAACAACTCGATGGCCAAGGGCGGCGTGCTCTTCACCGACAGCGCCGACAAGGCCGCGCGCTTCATCTGGCTGTGCGATGCCTACTCGATCCCGCTGATCTACCTCGCCGACGTCCCGGGCTTCATGATCGGCTCCGAGGTCGAGCGCGGCGGGATCATCCGCCACGGCGCGAAGATGGTCTCGGCCGTCGCCTCGGCGACCGTCCCGCAGTTCTGCGTCATCGTGCGCAAGGCCTACGGCGCCGGTCTCTACGCCATGGGCGGGCCCGGCTTCGCCCCCGACGCGACGATCGCGCTGCCCACCGCCCGCGTCGCGGTCATGGGTCCGGAGGCCGCGGTCAACGCCGTCTACGCCAACAAGATCGCGCAGATCGAGGCCGACGAAGGGGAGGCCGCCCGCGACGAGTTCATCGCCGCGCGTCGCGCCGAGTACCTCGAGGACGTCGACCTCGAGCGGCTGGCCGCGGACCTCGTCATCGACCAGGTCATCGAGCCCGAGGCCCTGCGCGAGGAGCTGCTCGCCCGCCTGCGGCACGCCCGCGGTCGCGATCGCCGCTTCTCCGAGCGTCGTCGGGGAATCCCGCCGGTCTGACCGGCCGTGGCCGTGAGGTCGGGGCGAAGGGGGCGTGACCCGGGCCTCGACGGCTCGCGCTGCGGAGGCGCCCCCTCGTCGTTACCTTGGGGTAACCAACGTTCCCTGACGAAGGACACCTCGATGAAGACCTGGACCGCCCCCTTCGCCGCCGCTGCCTGTGCGGTCGGCCTCGTCGTCACCGCCGGCTCGGCCGGTGCCGCCACCGACGATCCGCTGCGCGACAAGCTCTACGGGCTGGACCAGGTCCATGCCGAGCAGGCCTGGTCGAGCAGCCGCGGTGCCGCACCGTCGTCGCCGTCGTCGATACCGGTGTCGACCTCGGTCACCCCGACCTGCAGGGCAGGCTCGTGCCGGGCGCCGACTTCGTCTGCGGCGAGCAGACCGGCTCGTGCGGCGACGGCAGCTGGAAGGGCCAGGACGGCGAGGGCCAGGACCCCGACGTCCACGGCACCCACGTCGCGGGCACCATCGCCGCCACCGCTGACAACGGGATCGGCGTCGCCGGTGTCGCCCCCGACGCCAAGGTCATGCCGATCAAGGTCCTCGAGGACGGGTCGGGCACCGCCGAGGACATCGCCGAGGGCATCCGCTACGCGGCGGACAACGGTGCCGACGTCATCAACCTCAGCCTGGGTGGCCTGCCGGGCACCCAGATCTTCTCCATCCTCGGTCTCGACACGACGATGCAGGACGCGATCCAGTACGCCCGCGACAAGGGCACCCTCACGGTGGCCGCGGCGGGCAACACCTCGACCCTGCTGTGCAACGACCCGGCCTTCAGCAGCGACTCGATCTGCGTCGGGGCCACGGACAAGAACGAGATGAAGTCCTACTTCTCCGAGCTGCCGGTCAAGCTCAGCGGCAAGGGCGTCGCCGCCCCCGGTGGCTCCGGCCGACTCCTCGGCGGCGACTGCTCCGAGGACATCATCTCCACCGTGCCGCGTGGCACCGGCGCCGACGAGTGCGGTGAGGGCAAGGACTACGCGGCCTTCGCCGGCACGTCGATGGCCACCCCGCACGTCGCCGGGTCGCCGCGATCCTCTTCGGCCAGGGCCGCAGCATGGCCAACGTCGAGCAGGCGATCCTGTCGACCTCGCGGCACCCGCTGCTCGGCACCCGCGGCGGCTACAGCGCGCTCTACGGCCGCGGCATCGTCGACGCCGAGGCCGCGGTGGCCTACGCCCGCGACTGAGCCACCGACCACCAGTCGGTGCCAAGGTCGGTGAGCAGCCGACGCAGCAGGGGCAGGCACAGCCCGATGACGGTGCTCGGGTGGCCCTCGATCGACTCGACGAAGGGAGCGCCCAGCCCGTCGAGGGTGAAGCCGCCGGCCACGTGCAGCGGCTCGCCCGTCGCGACGTAGCCCTCGACCTCGGCATCGGTCACCGATGCGAACCTGACGGTCGCACTCGCCGGACCCCCGGCGGTGCGGCCGTCACGCATGTCGACGAGGTGGTGGCCGGTGTGCAGGACCGCCGAGCGGCCACGCACCTGCTGCCACCGCTCGCGGGCGACCTCGGGCGTGCCGGGCTTGCCGTGGACCTGCCCGTCGACCTCGAGGACCGAGTCGCAGGCGAGGACGAAGGGGGTCTGCCCGGCCAGGCGCGAGGCGACGGCCGCTCCCTTCGCCTCGGCCAGCAGCTGCGCCAGCTGCACCGGAGACAACTGCGGATCCCGTTGCCGCGCAAGGGACTCCACCTCGTGCTCGTCGACGTCGCTGACGACGACCTCGGGGTCGATGCCGGCGGCACGCAGCAGGCCCAGGCGGGCGGGGGAGGCGGACGCGAGGACGAGGGAGACCATGCCCACAGCATGCACCGGTTGCCAGGATGTGACTCGTAGGTAACCATGGTCGTCGCCACACCCGAGGCCATCCCGGTCAGGCGCGCCATCGTCGGCTGGGGAAGGTCTCGTCCCTTCCCTTCCCACGACAGGACTCGCATGTTTTCAAAGAAGAAGCGTGCCGTTGCGGCTGCGGCACTCGCCGTCGCCGTCGGCCTCCCGCTGGCCGGCAATGCCGTCGCCGGACCCCACGACGTCCCGGGCACCGCTGGGGCCGAGACCCTGACCGACACCCCCGAGGCCGCTCGCCCCGCCTTCTACGAGCCGCCGGCGACGATCCCGAGCACGCCCGGCACGATCATCCGCAGCGAGCCGGCCCCGCTGCTGCTCGACCCCTTCGACCTGTCCTCGTCGGTCGTCACCGCGACCCGCATCATGTACTCCTCCACCGACGCCGACGGCACCCCGATCGCCGTCACGGGCACGGTCTTCGTCCCCAAGACGAGCTACGTCGGCGCCTCCCAGCGCCCCCTGATCTCCTATGCGCCCGGCACCCAGGGCATGGGCGACTCCTGCGCCCCGTCGCGGCAGATGGAGAGCTTCTTCGAGTACGAGGGCATCGGTGTCGGCCGGGCCGTCGCCCGCGGCTACGCGGTCGGCATCACCGACTTCCAGGGCCTCGGCACGCCCGGCTCGCACACCTACATGGCCCGCGAGCCCCAGGGCCGCGCGACCCTCGACCTGGCTCGCGCCGCCAAGAACCTGCAGGGCAGCGGCCTCGACAACAAGACCCCGATCGGCCTCATGGGCTACTCCCAGGGTGGCGGCGCCGCGGCTGCTGCGGCCGAGCTGGCGCCGAGCTACGCGCCGGAGCTGAACATCAAGGGCTCGGCCATCGGCGCCCCGCCGGCGGACCTGGCCAAGGTCGGGACCAACATCGACGGCACGACCTACTCGCTCTTCGCCCTCTTCGCCACGCTCGGCGTGGCCACGACGGAGCACGTCGACCCCAAGCCCTTCCTCAACGCTCAGGGCCAGGAGCTCGCGAGCAAGGTGGAGAGCGCCTGCGTCTTCGACCTCTTCTCCTACGCCAATCTCGACTCCTCGAAGTACACGACGAGCGGCAAGAAGCTCTCGGAGCTGCTCGACGAGGAGCCCTTCAAGTCGGCGATCGCCGAGCAGCGGATCGGCAAGCGCAAGCCCAACGCGCCGGTGCAGATCAACCACTCGCTGGGTGACGACGTCATCCCCTACGCGGTCGGCAAGCAGCTGGCCAGCGACTGGTGCGACAAGGGCACCCGCGTCTCCTTCAACGCCGGCGTGACGCCCACCCACGTCGGTGGCTTCCTCCCGCACGTGGAGAAGTCGATGCTCTTCTTCGAGGCCCGCTTCGCCGGTCTCAACCAGGCGAGCAGCTGCTGGCGCCTCTGATCAGCGCCACGCACGGCGAAGGGGGTGGGACCGGTCGACCGGTCCCACCCCCTTCGTCATGCCGTCAGGTGAGCGAGGCCCCGGTGATGCCGTCCTCGGCGCCGAAGGAGACACGTGACGGGTCGAGGGTGAGCACGAGCGTGCCGCCCTCGCGGTCGGTGTAGGTGGCGCTCGTCGCGGTGCTCGAGGTCCGCGACCAACGGGGGCCGCCGGAGGGGTGGGCCGCGCCGAAGCCGGACTCGACGCCATCGGTGGCATAGGTCCACGCGCTCGAGTCGCCCTTGCCCCAGGCGCGCACGAAGGCATCGGCGTAGGCGGTGGTCGACGTCGGCAGCCCGGCGCCGGAGGTGTCGTCGCCGTTCTCGCCACCGTCGGTCACGTCGAGGGAGGCGCTGGTGACGGCGTGCTCGCCGCCGGAGGCGGCGGTGCCCGCGTCGATCCGCACGGTGAGCACGTCGGAGCCGTCGCCGTAGGTGACGACCATCGAGCCGCCGTCACCGGACATGCCCCGACGCTGCCAGCCGCCCCCGCCCGAGGAGCGCTGACCGAAGAGCGAGCTCACGGCGGTGGGGGTGCCGTAGGTCGAGGCGACGGCCCGGTCACCTCGACCCCACGCCCGCACGAAGGTGTCGGCATAGGCGCCGATGTCCTTGGGCGGGGAGGATGGGGCATCGGTGCTCGTCGGCCCGCCGGGCTGCGCGTCGGGCCCGCCGGTGCTCGTGACCGATGGGCCGCCGGGCGTGCCGCTCGTGCTCGCCGCGTCGGGCGAGGTGCCCCGGCCCCCGCCGGGGGAGGGCGAGCTGGTCACCGTCTGGGTCGTCGGTGCATTGCTCGTCGAGCTGGAGTAGGTCACCGTCACGGTGCTGGACGCCTCGCGCTCGTCGGGTCCCGACGAGCAGGCGGTGAGCAGCGCCGCGGCGGCGACGACGGACACGGTCCCCCTGATGTGCTTCACGCGAAGCATGGTAGGCCCACCGCGCGGGCTCGTGGATGGGTAGCCGTGCTCAGCGCAGGACGGCAGCGCGCAGGGTGTCGAGTCCGACGCCGCCGATGTCGAGGGCGCGGCGGTGAAAGGCGCGCAGGTCGAAGTCGGCGCCCTCGCGCCGGGCGGTCTCCTCCCGCAGCTGCAGCCACAGCCGCTCGCCGATCTTGTAGCTCGGCGCCTGGCCGGGCCACCCGAGGTAGCGGTCGAGCTCGAAGCGCAGGAAGCCCTCGTCCATGTTGGCGTGCGCCGAGAGGAACTCCCAGGCCTTGTCGTAGGTCCACGCGCCACCACCGACCTCGGCGGGCGCCTCGAAGCCGCAGTGGACGCCGATGTCGAGGACGACGCGGGCGGCGCGCAGCGACTGCCCGTCGAGCAGACCCATGCGGTTGCCCGGGTCGTCCATGTGCCCGAGCTCGGCCATGAGCCACTCCGCGTAGAGCGCCCAGCCCTCGCCGTGCCCGGAGGTCCACGACGCGAGGCGGCGCCACCGGTTGAGCAGCTCCTTGCGGTGGACGGTCTGGCCGATCTGGAGGTGGTGGCCGGGGACGCCCTCGTGGTAGACGGTCGTCAGCTCGCGCCAGGTGCCGAAGTCGGTGACCCCCTTGGGCACCGACCACCACATGCGCCCGGGCCGGGAGAAGTCGTCGCTCGGCCCGGTGTAGTAGATGCCGCCGGTCTCGGTCGGCGCGATGCGGCACTCGATGGTGCGCACCGGCTCGGGGATGTCGAGGTGGCCGTCGAGCAGCTCGATGGCCTCGTCGGCCTTGCCCTGCATCCACTCGCGCAGCGCGTCGGTGCCGTGCAGCTGGTAGCGCGGGTCGGCGTCGAGGGCCTCGACCGCCTCGCGGACGGTGGCGCCGGGTCGCACCTGCTCGGCGACGGCGGCCATCTCGGCGGTGATCCGGGCGAGCTCCTCCTGCCCCCACGCATAGGTCTCCTCGAGGTCGATCGTCGCGCCGAGGAAGGAGCGCGAGTACAGCTGGTAGTGCTCGCGGCCGCACGCGTCGGCCTCGGGTGCCCGTTCCCGCAGGGGAGCCAGCTGCGTGGCCAGGTCGCGGTAGGCACCGGCGGCGGCCTCGACGGAGCGGCGCAGGTCGGTGGCGAGGGTCTCGGGCAGCGGGGCGCCGTCGACGCTCGCGCCGGCGAGCACCCCGGCGAAGTAGCCGTCGGGTGCGGTGAGGTCGGCGCACTGCTCGATGCACCGGTCGTACTGACGAAGGGGGGAGACCTGCCCCCGGTCGGCGGCGACGGTGAGCGACTGCACCCACTGCCCGAGGGCGGCGGGCACCTTGGCCATCCGGCTGGCGAAGGTCGCCCAGTCGTCGGTCGTCGCCGTCGGCATGATGTCGAAGACGTCGCGCACGCCCTGCAGCGGCGAGGCGATGACGTTGAGCTCCCCGAGGTCGAGGCCGGCGTCGTGGATCTCCTCGGCGAGGCCGAGGCGCTCTTGCATCGCCTCGACGGTCACCCGGTCGACGTCGTCGACGGGTGTGGCGTCGGCGAGGGCGGCGAGGGTCTGCCGGCGCAGGCGCGAGTGCGCGGCGTAGCCGTCGGGGGACAGGTCGTCGAGGTCGGCGTCGTGGCCGGGCAGCCCGAGGTGGGTCGCGGAGATGGGGGAGAGGGCCACCTCCGCGTCGAGGTGGGCCTCGGCGATGCGGTCGACGTCGGTCTGCGGGCGGTGCGTCTCGGCGGTCACACCGCGACGCTACCTTCCTTCGCCCGGGGTGGGCTCACTGCACGAGGGTCTCGTCGACGAAGCACCAGCGCCACGCCTCGCCCGGCTCGAGGGAGCGCATGACGGGGTGTCCGGCGCGCTCGAAGTGCGTCGTCGCGTGCCCGTGAGAGGAGTCGCAGCAGCCGACGTGGCCGCAGGTGAGGCACACGCGCAGGTGCAGCCAGGTCGTGCCCTCGAGCAGGCACTCCTCGCATCCCTCGGGCTCGCGGGGGACGACGCACTCGGGCAGCTGCTGCTGGTGGGTGCACTCGCCGGTGACGCTCGGGGGCGCGACGAGCTGCGTGCCGCGCAGCGCCTCGGCCCGGGCGCCGATCGACTCGAGGGTGGACTCCTCGACGTCGAGGGCGGCCAGGACCGTCGTGAGCACCTCGTGGTCGACGAGCCCCTCGTCGCGGATGCGCAGCAGCTCGGCGCGCTCGGCCTGGAGCATCGGCAGCCGCAGCCGCCGATAGGTGTCGCTCGGCGACTCCGCGTCGCCGTGGCCGAGGCGTTCCCACACCCGGTTGACCCGCATGCGGGCCTGCTCGCGCAGGCGGTCGGCGACGTCCCGGTCGACGTCGGGCAGCTCGTCGAGACGACGCAGCCCGGCGCCGACGGCGGCCTGGGTCACCGTGGCCTCCTGCAGCGCGTCCTCGCGCGGGTCGGGGCCGCTGACGCCGAGGGCCCGGGCGAGGGCGGGCAGGGTCGTGCCCTGGATGAGCAGCGTGCCGATGGTGACGACCATGGCGATGAGCACGAGGGTCGGGCGGTGCGGGGTGTCCGGGGGCAGGAGCAGGGCGGCGGCCAGGGTGACGACCCCTCGCATGCCGGCCCAGCTGACGACCGCGCCCTCGCCGGCCGGGGCGAGCCGGTCGCGCTCCCGGCGGGAGGCCATGGCGCGCAGCCAGCGGAAGGGAAAGACCCACAGGGGTCGCAGCACCAGCACGGTGACGAGGATCGCCAGGCCCACGAGGAGGGTCCGGCCGAGGCCGAGCTGCGAGTCCTGCACGTCGGTGACGAGCGAGCTCAGCTGGAGGCCGATGACGAGGAAGACGGCATTTTCGAGGATGAACTGTACGCTCGCCCAGTTCCACCGCTCGGCGAGGCGGGAGCGGGCATTCTGCAGGACCGGGGCGCGGTGGCCGAGCAGCAGGCCGGTCGTGACGACCGACAGGACCCCGGAGGAGTGCAGCAGCTCGGCGGGCAGGTAGGCGGCGAAGGGGGCGATGAAGCTCAGCGTCGTGTCGGCCACCGGTGCGTTGACGTGCTTGCGCACGACGGCGAGGACCTTGTAGGCGACCATGCCGATGAGCACGCCGCCGACGGCGGCGCGCACGAAGTCGATGCCCACCGAGGTCACCGTGACCTCGAAGGCGCCATGGCTGCCGTGGCCCGCGGCCAGGCCGGCGGCGGCCAGCGCGGTGCGCAGCGAGACGAGGGCGGTCGCGTCGTTGAGGAGGGACTCGCCCTCGAGGAGGGTGACGGCCCGGCGCGGCAGCCCGATCGCCCGGGCGACCGCCGTCGCGGCGACCGCGTCGGGCGGGGGCGACGATCGCGCCGAGCGCGAAGGCCAGGGCGAAGGAGATCGGCAGCAGCGCGCTCGCGACGACCGCGACGCCGAGCGCCGTGAAGAGCACGAGCCCCACCGACAGGCCCGCGATCGCCACCCGCTGCGCCTTGAGGTCGACGAGCGAGGTCGAGATCGCCGTCGCGTAGAGCAGCGGGGGCAGCAGCCCGATGAGGACGACCTCGGACGAGAGGGTGACCTCGGGGACCCACGGGACGAAGGAGGCCGCCGCGCCGGCGGCGAGGAGCAGCAGCGGGGACAGCGCGCCGAGCCGCGAGGCCAACCCGTGGACCAGCAGGGAGGCGACGGCGACGGCGAGGAGGGTGAGGGCGAGGTCCACGAAGGCATTGTCGTCCTCCGGAGGGCGTCTCGGGATGCGACGGCGCCTCGGGCCGTCGCCGGACCGGTGCCAAGATCGCTGGATGACCCGCTACCTCCACGGCCATGCCGCTCCGGTCGTGTCCTCGCACGCGGCCCGCACCGCCGAGACCTCCGCCGGCTACCTCCTGCCGCACCTGCGGCCGGCCAGCGGGTCCTCGCGACGTCGGGCTGCGGGCCGGGCTCGATCGACCCGTCGACCTTGCCCCAG
>NZ_JBNFOF010000120.1:0-9478 GCF_057364645.1 Janibacter sp. CFPM2_SD2 | reverse complement strand
ACCGACGACCTCGCGGCGAGCCCCGGTGCCCCTCTCGACGTGGGCCGGTCCGTCGAGGCCGACCCCACCCCCTTCGTCACGGCCGCCCTCGCCGGCCGCCACGCCGCCGCCCTGCTCCACGACGACCAAAACCCTCGCAGGACCCTAGGGTCCTGCAGGGTTATGGGCGCCTGCTGCGGGCGAAGGGGGCGTCAGCCGACCTTCACGAGGTCGACGACGAAGATCAGGGTCTCGCCGCCCTTGATCGCGGCGCCGGCGCGCGGTCGCCGTAGCCGAGGTGCGGCGGGATGACGATCTTGCGACGGCCACCCTCCTTCATGCCGAGCAGGCCCTGGTCCCAGCCCTGGATGACTTGGCCGATGCCGGCGGTGAAGGCGAGCGGGGCGCCGCGGTTCCACGAGGCGTCGAATTCCTCGCCCGTGGAGAAGGCGACACCGACGTAGTGCGCCTGGATCGGGGACCCGGCGGTCACCTCGGCGCCGTCGCCGACGGTGATGTCCTCGACGACGAGCTCGGTGGGGGCGTCGCCCTCGGGGAAGTCGATCTCGGGCTTGGTGGTGCTGGGGTCGAAGGGCATGTGGGGCTCCTTGTCGTGGGTGGCGGGGATCAGGGGGTGGAGATCAGGGGGCGCCGAGGACGTCGACGGTGAAGACGAGCGTGGAGTTGGCCTTGATCGGGCCCTGGGCCTGCGAGCCGTAGGCCTCCTTCGGCGGGGCGACGATGAGCAGCCGGTCGCCGACCTTGGCGCCCTCGACGGCCTTGTCCCAGGCGGGGATGACCTGCTGGCCACCGACCGGGAAGGAGAAGGGCCCGCGGCCGTCCTTGAGCGAGGAGTCGAAGACCTTGCCGTCGTCCCAGGTGACGCCCGTGTAGCTGACGTAGACCGTGTCGCCCTTCTTGATCGTCTTGCCCTTGCCCTCGATGAGGGTCTCGGTGACGAGCTTCTTCGGCTTCGTCGCGCCCTTGGGGATGGTGATGTCGGCGGGCTTGCCGTCGTTGTACTTCACCTCCGGCATGTCCTTGCCGAGCGTCTTCTGCTTGCCCTCGACCTCTTCCGGCAGCTGGCCGCGCACGTCGTAGACGAGCACGAGGCTGTCCTTGCCGTCGACGCCGTACTCGGGCATGCCCTTGGAGCCGAAGAGGTCCTTGGGCGGCATGACGGCGACGCCGCTGCTGCCGATCTTCTGGTCCTTGATCGCCTTGATCAGGCCGGGCAGGGCCTGGGCATTGCCCAGGTCGAGGACGATCGGCGAGCTCGTGTAGGTCTCGGAGCCCTCGATGGCCTTGCCGTCCTTGCCGGAGAACATCGCGAGGTCGACCTCGGCGTAGGCGTCGTCGGCGAGGTCCTCGCCCTTGCCCTCGGTGCGGATGTCGCGCGTGGTCTCCGAGACCTTGACCGGCGAGTCGTCGAGCTTGATCGACGGGCCCTTCTTGCCCTTCGCCTCGGTGACCGCGATGGCCTCGACGGCCTTGGCGTCAGCCGGCTTCGGCTCGGCGAGGGTGACGTCCTTGGCGTCCTTCGCGTCGTCGCCGGAGCCTTGGACGAGGACTTCGACGCGTCGCTCTTGGCGTCACCGCTGGAGTCGCCTCCGCAGGCGCTCAGGGCGAGGACGGCGGCGGCGGACGCCGCGAGGGCAGTGGTCAGGCGGGGGGCCTTCGGCACGATCTACCTCAATGCTTCGGGGACAACGATCGGGCTCACCCTAACCACGCTCCCTGTGCGCTCGCTGACCCGACCGCACCCCGCGTGGCGCTCAGGGCCGCGCGGGGGTACCGCGCGAGGTCAGCAGGTCGATCAGCGTGTCGACCCGCGCGTCGACCGCGGCGAAGGGGTCCTTGCACAGGACGGTGCGCTGGGCCTCGTCGTTGATCTTCAGGTGGACCCAGTCGACCGTCACGTCGCGTCCGTGCTCCCGGGCAGTCCGCACGAAGTCACCGCGCAGCTTCGCCCGGGTCGTCTGCGGCGGCAGGTCGACCGCACGCGCGATGTCGTCGTCGGAGACGACGCGAGCGACCTTGCCCGCGCGCTGCAGCACGTGGTGGATCCCCCGGTCGGGGTCGATGTCGTGGTAGGCGAGGTCGATCTGGGCGAGCCGCGGGTCGTCGATGTCGAGGCCGTGCTTGGCGGCATAGGCGTCGAGCAGGCGGTACTTGACGACCCAGTCGATCTCGGTGCCGACCTGCGCCAGGTCGTCGCCCTCGACGGCGGCGAGGGTGCGCTCCCAGAGATCGAGCACCTGCTGGCTCACCGGGTCGTCGATGCCCTCGCGCTGCGCGTAGTCCTGCGCCCGGGCGAGGTACTCGCCCTGGATCTCGAGGGCGCTCATCCGTCGACCGTCGGCGAGCTTGACCGGGGTGCGGCCGTGGCGGTCGAGGCTGATGTCGCGGATCGCCCGGATCGGGTTGTCGAGGGTCATGTCCGGCAGCGCGACGCCGTCCTCGAGCATGCGCAGCACGAGGTGCGCCGAGCCCACCTTGAGCAGGGTCGTCGTCTCGGTCATCGTCGAGTCGCCGACGATGACGTGCATCCGCCGGTAGTGCTCGGCGTCGGCATGGGGTTCGTCGCGGGTGTTGATGATCGGGCGCGAGCGGGTCGTCGCGGACGAGACGCCCTCCCAGATGTGGTCGGCGCGCTGGCTGACGGAGAACTGCGTCGTCCGCCCCGTCGACATGAGCTTGCCCGTCCCGGCGATGAGCTGCCGGGTGATGAGGAAGGGCAGCAGCCCGTCGGTCACCGCGGCGAAGTTGGACGTGCGGGCGACGAGGAAGTTCTCGTGGCAGCCGTAGGAGCTGCCGGCCGAGTCGACGTTGTTCTTGAAGACGAAGATCTCACCGGCCACGCCGTCCTCGCGCAGCCGCCCCTGGGCGTCGACGACGAGGTCCTGGACGATCCGCTCCCCCGCCCGGTCGTGGGCGATGAGGGTCAGCAGGTCGTCGCACTCGGCGGTCGCGTACTCGGGGTGGCTGCCGACGTCGAGGTAGAGCCGGGAGCCGTTGGGCAGGAAGACATTGCTCGAGCGGCCCCACGTGACCACCTTGCGGAAGAGGTAGCGCGCCACCTCGTCGGGCGTCAGCCGTCGCTGGCCGTCGGAGACGGCCGTGATGCCGAACTCGGTCTCGATCCCGAAGATGCGTCGCTCCACGTCTGCAGGCTAGCTCTCGTCGCGAAGGGGGGCGCTCACCCGGCGGAAGCAGCGTCGCGACCTGCCGCGCTCCAGCACGGCGATCTCGAGCCCCTCGGGGGCGACCGGGTCGCCCCCTTCGTCCCGCAGCGACAGCACGTCACGGGCGAGGTCGAAGGCGTCGTGCAGGTCCATGCCCGGCACCCAGCGGGAGCCGAGCTCGTCGTTGAGCCGGTCGCTGTCGCCGCCGATGGCGACCCAGCCGCGCTCGTCGGTGACGGAGCCGTCGTAGGTCAGCCGGTAGATGCGGTCCTCGGCGAGCAGCCGCCCGACCTCGGCGACGACGATCTCGACCTCGTAGGGCTTCTGGTCCTGGGTGAAGACGGTGCCGAGCGTCTGGGCGTAGGCATTGGCGAGCGCCCGTGCGGTGACGTCGGATCGGTCGTAGGAGTAGCCGCGCAGGTCGGCGTAGCGGATGCCGGCGACCCGCAGGTTTTCGAACTCGTTGTACTTGCCGACGGCCGCGAAGGCGATCCGGTCGTAGATCTCGCTGATCTTGTTGAGCGAGCGGCTGCTCGGGTTGTCGGCGACGAGGAGGATGCCCTCGTCGTAGCCGAGCACGCAGACCGAGCGGCCGCGGGCAATGCCGGCCCGGGCGAAGTCGGCCCGGTCGGCCATGACCTGCTCGGGCGAGACGTAGAAGGGGGGTTGGCTCATCGGGTGCCTGCCTCACCACGGCGGTCGGCGAGGATCGCCTCGACGAGTCGCTCGCTGTCCGCCTCGTCGACGAAGGTCACGCCGGCGGCGTCGGCGACGCCGACGACCGGCCAGATGCGGCGGTGGACGTCGGGCCCGCCCGTCGCGGAGTCGTCGTCGGCCGCGTCGTAGAGGGCTTCGAGGGCGACGCGCACGGCGGCCTCACGGTCGAGGCCCGGGCGCCACAACTTCTTGAGCGCACCCCGGGCGAAGAGCGAGCCGGAGCCGACGCTGTGGTGCTCCTGCTCCTCGTAGCAGCCACCGGTGACGTCGTAGGAGAAGATCCGCCCCTGCCCCGGCCGGGGTCGAAGCCACCGAGGACGGGCACGACCGACAGGCCCTGCATGGCCAGGCCGAGGTTGCCACGCAGCATCGCGGCGAGCCGGTTGGCCTTGCCCTCGAGGGACATGACGACGCCCTCGATCTTTTCGTAGTGCTCGAGCTCGACCTGGAAGAGGCGGACCATCTCGATCGCCACGCCTGCCGCTCCGGCGATGCCGACGAGCGAGTGCTCGTCGGCGGCGAAGACCTTGCGCATGTCGCGGTTGGCGATGAGGCTGCCGAGCGTGGCGCGACGGTCCCCCGCCATGACGAGGCCGTCGGCGCAGGTCAGGGTGACGATCGTCGTCGCGTGGGGCGTCTCGATCGGGTGGCCTCCGACCGGCCCCGCGCCCGGCCACCGGGGCAGCAGCTGCGGGTCGTGCCGGGCCACGAACTCCGTGAAGGACGACCCGCCGGCCGCGAGGAAGGCGGCGGGCAGGCGGCCCTGCGCGGGGTCGCGGCTCACTGGCCGCCCTTCTGCACGAAGCCCTTGACGAACTCCTCGGCGTTGGACTCCAGGACGCCGTCGATCTCGTCGAGCACGGAGTCGATGTCCTCGTCCCGCGCCGCGTTGGTCGCGCTCACCTGGCCGAATCCGTCATCGGGCTGGGCGTCGTCGCCCCCACCGCTGGACCGGGGTCGGATCTGCTCCTGCGCCATCGTGTGCTCCTGTCGCGTCGGGTCGTCCTCCGAGCCTATGCCCCGAGACCCGCCACGAGGTCGTCGACGTCACCCCTCGACACGAGCTCCTCGACGGCGTCGCGGCCGTGGGCGAGCGGGTCGGTGAGCGGGACCCGCGCGATGCGGCCCGCGCGGGGCATCCGCAGCACGAGGGAGTCCCACGACGCGGACACCACCGCGTCGCCGAAGTGCTCGACGACGCGCCCACGCAGCCAGGCGCGGGTGTCCGCGGGCGGCTCCCCCACCGCGGCGCGCACCTCCTCGTCGGTCGTCAGACGGGTGATCCGCCCGGCCGCCTCGAGCTTGTGGAAGATGCCCTTGTCCTGCCGCACGTCGGACCACTGGAAGTCGATGGCGCTCAGTCGGGCATCGCCCCAGTCCATCCCGTCGCGCTCGCGGTAGCGCTGCAGCAGAGCGAGCTTCGCGACCCAGTCGATGTCGCGGGCGGCGTCCATCGGGTCGCCGGCCAGCAGACCGACGAGTCGCTCCCAGTGGTGCAGGACCTCGTCGGTGGCGGGGTCACTCCCTTCGCGCTCGACGAAGGCGCTCGCCATCTCGAGGTACTCGGTGAGGATCTGCACGGCCGTGAGCTCCCGACCGTCGCGCAGGGGCACGGTGGCCCGGCAGGTCGCGTCGTGCGAGATCGTGCGCAGCGCCGTCACCGGGTGCAGCACCGCGAGGTCGCGGTCGAGCGCACCGGCCTCGATGAGGCGCAGGACGAGCGAGGTCGAGCCGACCTTGACGAGGTTGGCCACGTCCGCGTGGGTCGCGTCGCCGATGATCACGTGCAACCGGCGCCACCGGTCGGGGTCGGCATGGGGCTCGTCGCGGGTGTTGATGATCGGCCGCTTGAAGGTCGTCTCGAGGCCGACCTCGGCCTCGAAGAAGTCGCTGCGGGAGGAGATCTGGTAGCCGGTGCGCTCGCTCTCCGGGCCGATGCCGACCCGGCCGGCGCCGCACATGACCTGCCGGGCGACGAAGAAGGGCGTCAGCCCCGACACGATCCGGTCGAAGGGGACGGACCGCTCCACGAGGTAGTTCTCGTGGGTGCCGTAGGACGCGCCCTTGCCGTCGGTGTTGTTCTTGTAGAGCGTGATCCCCGGCGGGGTGTTGGCGAGGCGCTCGACGACCTCGCGCATGACGAGCCCGCCCGCCCGATCCCACACGACGGCATCCCGCGGCGAGGTCACCTCGGGCGAGGAGTACTCGGGGTGGGCGTGGTCGACGTAGAGGCGAGCGCCGTTGGCCAGGACGACATTGGCCAGGGTCGGGTCCTCGGCATCGGTGAGCTGGGAGATGTCGGCCCGCGCCCGCGGCAGCTCGAAGCCGCGCGCGTCGACGAGCGGGTGCTCGTCGCTGTAGTCCCACGCGCCGTGCCCTGCCCGCAGCCCGTGCGCCCGCGCATAGGTCGTGACGACGACACCGGAGGCGGTCATGGGGTTGGCCCAGGGCTGCCCCGGCACCGCGATGCCGTACTCCGTCTCGATGCCCATGACCCGCCGCACGCTCATGGGCCCACCCTAGGTGCGGTCCCTCGCGAGCAGCCCGAAGACCCACGAGTCGGAGACGACACCGTCGACGACGCAGTCCTCCCGGAGCGTGCCCTCGTGGACGAAGCCCAGCTTGTGCAGGACCCGCCCGCAGGCGATGTTGCGCGTGTCCGCCATGGCCTGGACCCGGTTGAGGTCGAGGGCGTCGTAGGCCCAGTCGAGCAGGGCCGCCGCTGCCTCGGTCGCGTGGCCGTGCCCCCAGGACGTCTCCCCGAAGCACAGGGTCAGCTCCGCGCTGCGGAAGGTCGGGTCCCAGCTGCTCAGCCCGCACCACCCCAGGCGGGCACCGTCCGCCACCCTCTCCACCATCACCCGCGCACCGCTCCCTTCGGCCGCAGCCCTGCGGGACCGGTCGACGAACCCCTGGGCCCGCGACGGATCGCTCCACGGCGGCTCGTCCCAGTAGCGCAGGACGAAGGGGGAGGACATCAGCTCCCAGAGGAAGCCGGCGTCCTCGTCCTCCACCGGACGCAGCCGCAGCCGCTCGGTCAGCAGGGTCGGGGTCGCCAGCTCCATGACGGCCATGCTCGTGCAGCGGCCGGCGGGGCACCAGCGAGTTTCGACGTCGAGGACGGCCACCCCCGCTGGTCGAGGTGCGACGAAGGAGCCTCGAGACCCAGTGGGCCGTGTTGGAATGAGCCCATGACTTCGACGTGGATGCCGTGGCGGACGCGGGTGCTGGGCTGGTTGACGCGCAAGGGGGTCCCGGCCGAGGAGATGACGGCGGCGCAGCTGTCCCGGATGCGCGCCAACATCCCGATGCGGGCGCCCTACACGTGGTTCTTCGGGCGCCCCGAGCGCGACGTGACCTCGCAGACGCAGCGGATCACCGTCCGCGACGGCCACGAGATCAAGGTCCGGGTCCACCGCCCCGAGGCCGACGGGCCGCTCCCGCTGCTCATGCACTTCCACGGCGGGGGCTTCGTCCTCGGCCACATGGGTGTCTACGACCCGCTGTGCACGCAGATCGCCGCGCAGGCGCAGGTCGTCGTCGTGACCGTCGCCTACCGCATGGCCCCCGAGCACCGCGCTCCCCTGGCCGCCCACGACTGCCTCGACGCCACCCGCTGGGCCATCGATCACGCGGCCGAGATCGGGGCACGCACCGATGCCGTCGGGGTCACGGGCGACTCGGCCGGCGGCAACCTCGCCGCCGTCGTGGCGCAGACGCTGCGCGACGAGGGCTTCGCCGGCCTGCGGCACCAAGCGCTCGTCTACCCCGCGCCGGACCTCTCCGACCGCGAGACCGAGGACCTCCAGCTGCTCACGCAGCGCTACCCCGTGCTCACGCCCGACATGCTGCGGTCCTTCCGCAGTCTCTACCTCGGCGAGGAGGGCGACGACCGCGACCCGATCGTCTCCCCCGCCTTCGGCGATCTCGCCGGCCTGCCGCCGGCGCTCGTGCAGACGGCGGAGGTCGACCCCCTTCGTCCTGACGGTGATGCCTACGCGCAGGCGTTGCGGGAGGCCGGGGTCGAGGTCCGCCACACGACCTACCGCGGGGCGCCGCACGGCTACCAGACCTTCCCGGGGCTGGCCCCGGCCGCCGCACCGGCCCTCGAAGAGCTCATCGGGGAGATCGCCCACCACCTGCACGAGGAGCACCCGTGAAGCGCCCCTACCCCGGCCTGCCGCCGCTCGTCGCGACCCTGACGACCTTCCTCGACAACATCGGTCGGGTCTCGATCGTCGACGCGACGCTCGAGGACATCCGGGCGGCCCGCGCCAAGGTCTACCCGACGTCCGCCCCCTTCTCGTGGATCACCGGGCGCGTCCCCGCGGACGTGACGATCGACGACGGCAGCGCACCGGTGCGCGACGGCGCGAGCATCCCCCTTCGCTGGTACACGCCAGACGGACGAAGGGAGGACCGCCCCCTCCTCGTCTACCTCCACGGTGGCGGCTGGGTGCAGGGGTCGACGCGGATGTACGACCCGCTGTGCGCCCACCTGGCGGCCGAGCTCGACGCCGTCGTCGTGAGCGTCGACTACCGCATGGCGCCCGAGCACCGGGCCCCGACGGCGACCCACGACGCGATCGACGTCGTCAGGTGGCTCCACGAGCGCGCCGACCACGGGAGCGACCGCGACCGCATCGGCCTGTGCGGCGACTCCGCCGGCGGCAACCTGTCGGCGATCGTCGCCCAGCAGCTGCGGGACCTGCGGACGGCCGCGGGCGAGCCGGTCATCCGTCACCAGGCACTGATCTACCCGGCCACCGACCTGACGATGGCCTCGCCCTCGATCCGCGAGCACTCCGAGGGGGCGATCCTCACCGAGGCCAAGATCATCGCCTTCCGCTCGCTCTACATCGGCGAGGCCGACGACGCGATCGACTACGCCGACCCGATCGTCTCCCCGCTCTTCGGCGACGCCGCCGGGGTCGCCCCGGCGCTCGTCCAGACGGCCGACCTCGACCCGATCCGCGACGACGGGCTCCGCTACGCCGAGGCGCTACGAGCCGCGGGCGTCGAGCTCCGGGTCACCAACTACCTCGGGCTGCCCCACGGCTTCGCGAGCTTCCCCGGGGTGGCACGCAGCGGGGCGCAGGCACGCCACGAGCTCGTCACCGAGATCCGACGCCACCTCGTCGAGGGCGGTCGCGGTGCGTGAGCGCGACGAGGCCCTGATGTCCCCCGGTCGGCGGACCGCCCTCGCGGCCGGTCTCGACGTGCTCGTCGTCGCGGTCTTCACCCTCATCGGCCGGCGTACCCACGCCGAGCCGCTCGACCCGGCCGGCTGGTGGAGCACCGCCTGGCCCTTCCTCGTGGGCCTGGCTCTCGGCTGGGCCGTCGTGGCCCTGTCGAGCCAGACCTGGCCGACCCGCTGGTGGCACGGCCTGACCGTCTGGATCGCCACGGTCTTCGGCGGGATGGCCCTGCGGGACATGGTCGGTCAGGGCACGGCCCTGCCCTTCGTCATCGTGGCCAGATCTTCCTCGGCGTCACGCTCGTCGGGTGGCGGCTCGTGCTGTGGCTCGTCGACCGCCGGCGCCCGGAGCCGACGAGCGACCCCGGCCGGGGACGCGGCCGCCCCCCGGTCGAGCACA
>NZ_JBNFOF010000119.1:0-9532 GCF_057364645.1 Janibacter sp. CFPM2_SD2 | reverse complement strand
CCGGAGTCGGCAGGCTCCTCGTCACGCGGGTGAGTACCGCTGGCCGGGGGGCGGCAGCTCGTCGAGGGGGGAGGCGCGACATCCGTCGGCTGGGGCGCCGGTCGGCTCGGCTGAGCGCTTGCGTCGCCCGCCGCGCCGGCGGCTCTTGGCGCCGGAGTGCTCGCGCATGGAGTTGATCAGCTCGTCGGTCGATGCGCGGCTGGCGCGCTCGGCCTTGGTCTCCTCGACCTCGACGTCGAAGACCGCGGTCGGCCGGTGCACGGCCGTCGGCACGGGCCCCGCAGCGGGGGTGTCGGCCTCGGAGAGCCACTTGGCCTCGTCGTTCTTGGCGACGACGCTCATGCCGGCGAGGTCGAACCACCACGTCGCCGTGCGGTCCCGGCCGCCAGCGGCGAAGACCGCGGAGACGGTCCACTGGCCCTCGGCATCGCGGAAGGCGTCCCACTCGACGGAGGACGGCTCGACGCCTCGGCCGGTCAGGCGCGTCGCGGCACGCTGGGCGAGGGTCTCGGGGGAGCCGGCCTGGTTGGTGCCGCGCATGCGCACTGTCTGGGCGCGGCCGGCCACGTGCTCGCGCTCGGCGAGCACCGGCCCCTCGAAGCGGGCGATCTTGTCGAGGTCCCACCCGGTGCGGGCGGCGACCTCGTCGGCGCTGGCGCCGGCGCGGATCATGGCCTGCACCTCGCGCGGGCGCACGTTGTTGTCGATCGCGATCTGCAGCTGGCCCAGCCGCGGGCGGTCACGGCGCGCGGCGGCGCGCAGGGGCTCGTCGATGCGCAGGCGGTACTCCTCGCCGGCATCGTCGGTCACCACGAGGTGCTCGCCGTCGTCATGCACCCCGATGAGTCGCAGGTCGCGCATCAACAATCCCTCTCGTCTTCGTGCTCGGCACGACTCTGCCACCTGCCGCGCCCGATCCGGTGACGCACACGCCGCAGGGTTACCTTGTGTCCATGCCCGACCCCATGACCGATCACCCACTTCGCCCCTACGACGCGGTCCTCGTGCAGTCCTTCGGCGGTCCCGAGGGGCCCGACGAGGTCCTGCCCTTCCTCCGCCGGGTGACTGCCGGTCGGGGCGTGCCCGACGAGCGTCTCGTCGAGGTCGCTGCCCACTACGAGCGGGTCGGCGGCGTCAGCCCGCTGCCGGCGCTCAACCGGCGCCTCGTCGCCGACCTCGTCGCCGAGCTCGCCGCCCGCGAGTGCCCGCTGCCGGTGGTCCTCGGCAACCGCAACTCCACCCCCTTCGTCACGGAGGCGCTCGACGAGCTGGAGGCCGGCGGTGCCCGCCGCGTCCTCGTCGTGCCGACGAGTGCCTGGCGCAGCTATTCGTCCTGCCGTCAGTACCGCGAGGACCTGGCCGATGCGGTCGAAGGGAGGGAGGGTCTGGTCGTCGACAAGGTCCGGCCGTTCGGCGAGCACCCCGGCTTCGCTGCGACGCTCGCCCGGCACACGCTCGACGCCGCCCGTGCTGCCGTGGAGCGCGTCGGTGCCGACGGGGTCGCCCTGCTCTACGTCACCCACTCGATCCCCGACGCGATGGACGAGACCTCGGGGCCGGGGGACGGCGACGGGCGCGCCTATTCCGCCGACCAGGCCGAGCTCGCCGCGGCGATCACCGCCGAGGTCGACGCCGTCCTGGGCACCGACCTGCCGGCGGGGCTGTCCTTCTGCTCGCGCTCGGGCTCGCCGCGCACGCCGTGGCTCGAGCCGGACGTCAACGACCGCCTGCGCGAGCTCGCCGACGAGGGGCTGCGGCACGTCGTCGTCGTGCCGATCGGATTCATCTCCGACCACATGGAGGTCACCCACGACCTCGACGTCGAGGCCGCCGAGACCGCGGCAGAGGTTGGCCTGGGGATGACCCGGGTGCCGACCCCCGGAGCTGATGGCGACTTCGTCCGCGGGCTCGTCGATGTCATGCTCGAGCGGCCGCCCAGACCCGGGGCGAGCAGCCGGTGCGCGCCACGTGGCGCGACCTCGACTCCCACCCCGCGGTCTGTCCGGCCGGCTGCTGCCCCAACCTGCGCGAGGCGCGTCCTGCGCTGTGTGGATCGGACTGACATGACGCCACCCGCCCCGCTCGACCTGCCTGCCGGGTCGACCCGCCGACCTCGCCCGCACGGCCATGACGGTGGCGCTCGAGGCGGGAGAGCTGATCACGGCCGAGCGCCCGCGTGACCTCGGCGTCGCCGAGACCAAGAGCTCGCGCACCGACGTCGTCACGGTCATGGACCAGCGCAGCCAGGACCACCTGCTCAGCAGGCTCGGCGGGCTGCGTCCGGACGACGGCTTCGCGGGGGAGGAGCGGGGCGGTCGGGCCGGGACCTCCGGCATCACCTGGGTCGTCGACCCCATCGACGGGACGGTCAACTACCTCTACGAGATCCCCGCCTACTGCGTCTCCGTCGCGGCCGTCGTCGGCGACCCGACGCGCGACGGCGCCTGGCGACCGGTGGCCGGTGCGTCGTCAACCCCGTGACGGGGAGCGCTACAGCGCGTGGAGCGGCGGCGGCTGCCTGGCGCGCCGTCGGCGACGGCGCCCCGACGGCGCCTGCGCGTCGCCGAGACCGACCTCGGCCTCGCCCTGTGCGGCACCGGCTTCGGCTAACGACGCCGACCGGCGCGCCTGGCAGGCCGCACTGCTCACGCACGTGCTGCCCCGGGTCCGCGACATCCGCCGCCTCGGCAGCGCCGCCCTCGACCTGTGCCGGGTGGCCGAGGGGAGCCTCGACGTCTACTACGAGCGGGGGCTCAACCCCTGGGACATGGCCGCCGGCTGGCTCGTCGCGACGGAGGCCGGCGCGCTCGTCACCGACCTCGACGGGCAGGCTCCCCGGGAGGCCATGGACGGTCGCCGGGGCGCCCGGCCTGCACGCCGATCTGCTCGCGCTGCTCGTCGACGGAGTGGGGCGGGTCGGACCACGATCCGGTCGGTGACGTCATAGAGGTGGCTTTCGTCACCGCAATGGGGCACAATCCGGCGCGCCGGGCACAAATTCAGCATTCGCTGCGTTGATGACGGCGCATCACGATTTCAGCCCTGCTACCCCCAAGGAATCAGGAGAGATGGCGACCGATTACGACGCCCCTCGCAAGACCGACGACGACCTGTCCGAGGACTCCATCGAGGAGCTCAAGTCCCGTCGCGGCGACGCGACCTCCGCAAACGTCGACGTCGACGAGACGGAGATGGCCGAAGGCTTCGAGCTGCCTGGCGCCGACCTCTCCGGCGAGGAGATGTCGGTGCGGGTCGTCCCGCGCCAGGCCGACGAGTTCACCTGCACGAGCTGCTTCCTCGTCCACCACCGCAGCCAGCTGGCCAGCGACGGCAAGAACGGTCCGGTCTGCACCGAGTGCGCCGCGTGAGCCGTGGCTGACGGAGTCCGTCAGGTCCCGGTCCCGGTGCACCTCGTGCACCGGGACGCCGTCCTGCCCGCCTACGCCAAGCCCGGCGACGCGGGTGCGGACCTCACCTCCGTCGCGGAGGTGACCCTCGCACCGGGGGAGCGCTCTCTCGTGCCCACGGGCGTCTCGATCGCCCTGCCCGCCGGATGGGTGGGCCTCGTGCACCCCCGCTCCGGCCTCGCGGCGCGCCACGGCATCTCCGTGGTCAACGCGCCCGGCACCGTCGACTCGGGCTATCGCGGCGAGATCCTCGTCAACCTGGTCAACCTCGACCCGCGCGAGAGCTTCACCGTGCACGTCGGCGACCGGATCGCCCAGCTCGTGCTCCAAGAGGTCGGCGAGGGCTGCTTCGAGACGGTCGATTCGCTTCCACCCAGCCCCCGGGGTGAGACTGGACACGGATCCAGTGGGGGCTTCGGCCCACAGTCGACGACAGGACGTGAGTGATGTTCGGGCGCAAGAAGAAGGCCGCCTCCTCCGAGGCGAGCACCGAGCAGGACACGACGACGCAGGCCGGCGCCGAGGCGACCGGCCCCTCGAGCGGTGGCCTGTCCACCGACGGACCGCACGACTCCGGCGACGTCACCGACGTCGACCACCTCGTCGACCTGGGCTCCCTCCTCATCGCGCCCGCCCGCGAGGGCATCGAGCTGCGCGTCGAGGTCGACCAGGAGTCCAACGAGGTCACCGCCGTCCAGCTCGGTGACGACCACGGCGCCGTCCAGCTGCAGGTCTTCGCCGCCCCGCGCTCGGCCGGCATCTGGGGCGACATCCGCGACGAGATCTCCGAGATGATCTCCGGCAGCGGCGGCACGGTCGAGGTCGTGAGCGGTCCCTTCGGCGACGAGCTGCGCAGCCGGCTGGCCCAGCCCGGGCCCCAGGGGCGCACCGTCTTCGCCCCGGCCGTCTTCGCCGGTGTCGACGGACCCCGGTGGTTCCTGCGGGCCGTCTACTCAGGCTCGGCCGCCGTCGACGAGGCGGCCCGCGCCGACCTCGACGACATCGTGCGCAGCGCGGTCGTCGTCCGCGGCGACGACCCGCGCGCCCCGCGCGAGATGCTGCCGCTGAAGATGCCCGTGGCCCGGCAGTCCCGGTCGCAGGCCCCGACCGAGCCCGAGGGCCCGGTCGACGACCTCAAGCCCTTCGAGCGCGGCCCCGAGATCACCGAGGTGCGCTGATGGCCACCCTGCTGCGTCGACTCATCGACCTCGGCCGCTCCGACGACGAGGTCGCGGCCGACGAGCTGCGCGACGCGGCAACCGCCCACGGCTGCACCCAGATCACCGAGTCGACCGACCGCGAGGTCGTCACCGTGGCCGGCACCGTCACGGCCGTGACCCTGCGCCCCAAGGTCACCGTCCCGGCGCTCGTGGCCGACGTCTTCACCGGGTCGGCCACCGTGCAGCTGGTCTGGCTCGGCCGCCGCAGCATCGGGGGGATCAACCCCGGCGCCTACGTCAAGGCCACCGGCCTCGTGTGCCGCCCCAAGGGCACACCGGTCATGTACAACCCCGCCTACGAGATCCTCCCCGGCCATGGCGGCTGACGGGCCGCACGACGCCCCCGCGATCTCCGCGCCGGTCCACCCCACGGTCGAGGCGCTCATCCGGCACCGCCTCGGCGAGGCCTTCGGCGGTCTGCGCGGTTCCCTCGAGGCCGCGCTGCCGATGCTCGTCTTCGTCGTCGTGTGGTCGGTGACGAAGGACCGCACCCTCTCGCTCGGCTCGGCGGCCGCGCTCACCGTCGTCCTCGCCGTCGCGCGTCTCGCGCAGCGCCAGACGCTGCAGTACGTCCTCACCTCGATCTTCGCCACCGGGCTCGCGGCCTTCTTCGCGCTGCGCTCGGGCAATGCCGAGGACGCCTTCCTCCCCGGAATCCTCACCTCGCTCGCCTACCTCGCCGGCTCGCTCGTGTCGGTCCTCGTCCGCTGGCCGGTCGTGGGGCTGATGGTCGGTGTGGCCGACCAGGCCGCGGTCGCCGCGGGTGATCCCTTCCGCTGGCGCCGCAATGCGGCGGCCGTGCGCGTGTGCAGCCGCCTGACGCTCGTGCTCGTCGCGGTCTACGTCATCCGCGTCGGCATCATGGGCCCGCTCTACCTCGCGGGCAATGTCGCCGGTCTGACGATCGCCAAGGTCGCGCTCGGCTGGCCGCTGTGGGTCGGCGCGGTGGCCGTCATGGGCGCGATGCTCATGAAGGGCCACACCCCGATCGACCCCGACGACGAGCTGGTCCAGCCGGTCGACGTCACCCGGGCCTGACCATGGACGAAGGGGAGGGACCTCCCCTTCGTCATGGGGTCACGCGGGGCGGCGCCGGGGTGCGGCGCCCGGGCGCATCATCGCCTCGAGCTCCGGCTCCGCGTCGGCGGTGGTGAGCAGCAGCAGCTCGTCGTGCGCCTCGAGAGAGTCGTCGGCCGTGGGGCCGAAGGGGCGACCGTCGCGGATGATGCCGACAAGGAGGGTGTCGGCGGGGAAGTCGATGTCGCCGACGCGACGCCCGACATTGGGGTTGTCGGCCGGTAGGGTGATCTCGGCCATCGACGCATTGCCCTGCTGGAAGTCGAAGATGCGCACGAGGTCGCCGACGCTCACGGCCTCCTCGACGAGAGCGGTCATCAGGCGCGGCGTCGAGACGGCGACGTCGACACCCCAGGACTCGTCGAACATCCACTCGTTCTTGGGGTTGTTGACGCGGGCGACGGTGCGCGGGACGCCGAACTCGGTCTTGGCGAGCAGCGAGACGACGAGGTTGGCCTTGTCGTCACCCGTGGCGCAGACGACGACGTCGCAGGTCTGGACCTCGGCCTCCTGGAGCGTCGAGAGCTCGCAGGCGTCGCCGGAGAGCCAGCTGGCGTCCGGCAGCTTGTTGACCCGGCTCTCGTTGGCGTCCTTGTCGATGAGCAGGACGGCGTGCTCGTTCTGCAGGAGCTCCTGGGCGATGGACCGGCCGACCGACCCGGCGCCGACGATGACGACACGCATGACTCAGACCTCCTGCGGGGGGTGGCCGTCGAGGACGCGCTCGACGTCGGGGACACGGTCGCGCGGGATGACGAGGTGCACGAGGTCGCCCTCCTGGTGGACCGTCTCGGGGCCGGGGATGATGCCCTCGCCGAGGCGGGTGACATAGGCGATGCGGGCGTCGGTCGCCTCCTCGAGTCGCGTCAGGCGCTGGCCGACCCAGGCCGCGGAGACCTGGATCTCGGCGATGACGAGGCGGCCGGAGGCGTCGGTCATCTCGGTCGCCTGCCCCTGGGGGAGCATGCGCCGCAACACCTGGTCGGCGGTCCAGCGCACGGTCGCGACGTGGGGGATGCCCAGGCGCTGGTAGACCTGCGCGCGGTCCGGGTCGTAGATGCGGGCGACGACGTGCTCGACCCCGAAGGTCTCGCGGGCCACCCGGGCGGCGAGGATGTTGGAGTTGTCGCCGCTGGAGACCGCTGCGAGGGCATAGGCCTCCTCGATGCCGGCCTGCAGGAGGGTGTCGCGGTCGAAGCCGACGCCGGCCACGCGGCGCCCGCTGAACTCGCTGCCGAGGCGGCGGAAGGCGGCCGGGTCCTGGTCGACGACGGCCACGTCGTGCCCGAGGCGCTCGAGGGATCGGGCGAGCGAGGCGCCCACGCGGCCGCAGCCCATGATGACGAAGTGCACGGGTTGACGGTACCCCTCCCGGGACGGGCCTACACTCGCGTGGTGTCTTCAGGACGACTCATCAAGCGTCTCCTCGTCGGTCGCGCGATGCGCAGCGATCGGCTCGGCGAGACCCTCCTCCCCAAGCGGCTCGCCCTACCCGTCTTCGCCAGCGACGCACTGAGCTCCGTGGCCTACGCCCCGGACGAGATCCTGCTCACCCTGGGGCTCGCCGGAGGCGCCCTCGCCGTCACCCGGTCGTGGCCGGTCGCGCTCGCCGTCGTCGCGGTCATGGTCGTCGTCGTCGCGAGCTATCGGCAGAACGTGCACGCCTACCCCTCGGGTGGTGGCGACTACGAGGTGGCGAGCACCAACCTCGGCCCCAAGGCCGGCCTGACCGTCGCGAGCGCGCTGCTCGTCGACTACGTCCTCACCGTCGCCGTCTCGATCTCCTCGGGCGTACAGAATGCCGCGGCCGCCTTCCCCTGGCTGCGCGGTCACGAGGTGCTCGGGGCGCTCGCCCTCGTCGCCGCCCTCACGGGGATGAACCTGCGCGGCGTGCGCGAGTCGGGCAAGGCCTTCGCCATCCCGACCTACCTCTTCATGCTGTCGGTCGTCGGCATGGCGCTCGTCGGTCTCGTGCGCCGGGCCACCGGCTCCCTGCCGCCGGCCGAGAGCGCGGCGCTGACCCTGGCCCCGGAGCCGGGCATGGAGCAGCTCGGCACGCTCGCCATGGCCTTCCTGCTGCTGCGCGCCTTCTCGTCCGGCTGTGCCGCGCTCACCGGTGTCGAGGCGATCAGCAACGGCGTGCCCGCCTTCCGCAAGCCCAAGAGTGCCAACGCCGCCTCGACGCTGCTGCTCATGGGCGGCATCGCCGTCACCATGCTGCTGTCGATGATCGCGCTCGCCACGTGGACCGGGGTCAAGGTCGCCGACGACCCGGGCACGCAGCTGCTGCGCGACGGCGTCCCGGTCGGCGACAGCTATGTCCAGCACACGGTGATGGCGCAGGTGGCGGGCTCGGTCTTCGACGGGTTCCCCGCAGGCGTCGTGATCGTCTCCGTCGTCACCGGCCTGATCCTCGTGCTCGCCGCGAACACGGCCTTCAACGGATTCCCCGTGCTCGGCTCGATCCTCGCCCGCGATGGTTTCCTGCCCCGGCAGCTGCACACGCGCGGCGACCGGCTCGCCTTCAGCAACGGCATCATCCTGCTCGCGGCGTCGGCGGCGCTGCTCATCGTCATCTACGACGCGCAGGTCACCAAGCTCATCCAGCTCTACATCGTCGGCGTCTTCGTCTCCTTCACGCTCAGCCAGATCGGCATGGTCCGGCACTGGAACCGGCACCTCGCCGTGGAGAAGGACGTCCCGGAGCAGCGGCGGATGGTGCGCCGCCGGGCGATCAACGGCGTCGGCGCGCTGATGTCCGGGGTCGTCCTCGTCGTCGTCGTCCTCACGAAGTTCACCCACGGCGCCGGCTTCGCGATGGCCGCGATGGCCGCGCTCTTCGTCCTCATGGGCGCGATCAGCAAGCACTACCAGCACGTGAGCCAGGAGCTCGCCGTGCCCGAGGGCGACACGAAGCACCAGCTGCTGCCCTCGCGCGTGCACGCCATCGTGCTCGTCAGCACGATCCACCGGCCGACGCTGCGGGCCCTCGCCTATGCCTCGGCGACCCGGCCCTCGCGGCTCGAGGCGATCACCGTCGAGGTCGACCACGAGGCGACGCGCGGCCTGCAGGCCGAGTGGGACCGGCGGGGCATCCCGGTGCCGCTCAAGGCGCTCGACTCGCCCTACCGCGAGATCACCCGGCCGGTCGTCGACTACGTCAAGTCGATCCGGTCGGGCAACCCCCGCGACCTCGTCGTCGTCTACATCCCGCAGTACGTGCTCGGCCACTGGTGGGAGCAGGCCCTGCACAACCAGTCGGCGCTGCGGCTGCGCAGTCGCCTGCTCTTCACCCCGGGTGTCATGGTGTCCTCCGTGCCCTGGCAGCTGGCGAGCTCCGAGGGCGCCGAGGAACGCATGGACGGCCCCGTGGTGGGCGACGTACGACGAGGTGGAGCATGACCGGACCGAGCGCAGACGAGCTGACCGTGGGGCACGAGGTCGACGTCGAGGTGGGCCCCGTCGCGCACGGCGGGCACTGCGTGGCCCGCTACGAGGGGCGGGTGCTCTTCGTCCGGCACACGCTGCCGGGAGAGCGGGTGCGTGCCCGGATCACCGAAGGGGGTCCCGGTGACCGTTTCCTGCGGGCCGATGCCGTCGAGGTCCTCGAGGCGTCGCCGCACCGCGTCTCCCCCCGCTGCCCGGTCGCCGGGCCGCGGGTGCGGAGGCTGCGACTTCCAGCACGTCGACACCGCCCACCAGCGCGAGCTCAAGGCGGCCGTCGTCGCGGAGCAGCTGCAGCGGCTCGCGGGGGTCGAGCGTGACGGTGTCGTCGAGGCGCTCGCCGACGACGACGACGGGCTGCGCTACCGCACCCGGGTCGAGCTC
>NZ_JBNFOF010000118.1:0-9555 GCF_057364645.1 Janibacter sp. CFPM2_SD2 | reverse complement strand
CGGGGCTGGCGCTCGAGCGGCTGGTCGGCCGCGGGGACCGTCGCATCGGTCGTGATCGTCGTGACCCACGCGAGGGAGCCGCGCCGGCCGACGACGACCTCGGGCACGACGAGGACCGACTCGGTCTGCGAGCGCCGCGAGTAGGCCATCGAGCCGAAGGCGATCGGCCCGGTGCCCGGCTCGTCGACGTCGTCGCGCACGATCGCCTCGGCCGTGACCTGCCGCCACCACTCCTGCGCCCGGTCGAAGCGGTCGGGGCCGCTCGCCCGGAAGGTCGCGACCCGGCCCCAGCCGACGAAGCCCTCGCCCTTGCGCACCCAGGAGACGACGTCGCCCGCGTCGTCCGGCTCCGGCAGGAGGGAGAGGAGGTCCGCGACCCTGGCCGTGGGGACGGCGACGGTGCGGACGACGAGCGCGGGGTGGGGGACGCCGGTGGGGGTGGGGGCGTCGGCAGGGGAAGGCGATGACATGTCGGGCATCAGCCTACGGCGGCGGGTGCGAGGATGAGGACATGAGCCGCGCCACTGCAGAAGGACCCCAAGGACGTCGCCGCGATGTTCGACGAGACCGCCGCGAAGTACGACCTGATGAACGACGTGATGTCGCTGGGTCAGACGCGGCTGTGGCGGCGGGCGGTCGTGGAGGCCATCGACCCGCAGCCGGGGAAGCGCATCCTCGACATCGCCGCCGGCCCCGGCTCCTCGAGCCTGCCGCTGCGCCGCGCCGGCGCGCAGGTCGCCTCGGCCGACTTCTCCCTCGGCATGCTGCGCCAGGGGCTCGTGCAGAGCCCCGAGCTCGACTTCACCGCTGCCGACGCGACCCGGCTCCCCTTCGCCGACGCCTCCTTCGACGTCGTGACGATGTCCTTCGGCTTCCGCAACGTCGTCGAGCCCGAGGTCGCCCTGGGCGAGTTCCTCCGGGTGACCCGGCCCGGCGGGCGGTTGCTCATCTGCGAGTTCAGCCAGCCGGTCAACCGGGCCTTCCGCACGATCTACTCCGAGTACCTCATGGCGGCCTTCCCGCCGGTGGCCCGGCGGCTGAGCTCCAACCCCGACTCCTACGTCTACCTCGCGGAGTCGATCCAGAGCTGGCCGGCGCAGGAGCAGCTCGCGCAGATGATCGTCGGCACCGGTTGGGGCGGCGTCGAGTGGCGCAACCTGACGGGTGGGATCGTGGCCTTGCATCGGGCGAGCAAGGCCTGAGGCGCGCCGTCTCGAGGCTCCTTCGTCGCACCTCGACGACCGGTGGTGGTTGGTTAGGTCTACCTGTGTGACCGCCCAAGTTCCTGCCGGGTAGTGTCACCCGCGATCGTGAATTGCTTCACAAGCAGCTGAGGAACCTTTCGTGACCAGTGCACTGCCTGCGGCCGACGGAGACCGCAGTGTCGACGTCATCGTCGTCGGAGCCGGCCCGGGTGGCAGCGCCACCGCCGCGTGGCTGGCGAAGGCCGGCAAGGACGTCGTCCTGCTGGAGAAGTCCCGCTTCCCCCGCGACAAGATCTGCGGTGACGGGCTCACCCCGCGCGCGTGCGCCAGCTGATCAACCTCGGGGTCCCCCTGTCGGAGACCGACGGGTGGGCGCACAACAAGGGCCTGCGGATCATCGGCGGCGGCATGCGGCTGCAGCTCGACTGGCCCGACGTGACCTCCTTCCCCGGCTACGGCATGGTCCGGGCCCGCGCGGACCTCGACGAGGTCCTGGCCCGCCACGCCGCCTCCTGCGGCGCCGAGCTGCTCGAGGGGCGCAACGTCTCCGAGCCGATCCGTGACGAGTCCGGTCGGATCGTCGGCGTCGTGGCCAAGGTCGTCGACGAGCGCGGCCGGGCCACGGGCGAGACCGAGACCTATCGCGCCCCCGTCGTCGTCGCCGCGGACGGCGTCTCCTCCCGCCTGTCGGTGAAGATGGGCCGCGAGAAGCGCGAGGACCGGCCGATGGCCGTCGCCGTGCGCGCCTACTACGAGACGCCCCGCCACGACGACGAGTACCTCGAGAGCCACCTCGAGCTGTGGTCGACGACGCCCGAAGGGGGGCGCATCCTCATGCCGGGCTACGGCTGGCTCTTCGGGCTGGGGGACGGGCGCTCCAACATCGGGCTGGGTGTCCTCAACACGTCCGAGGCCTTCGGTCGCACCGACTACAAGGACGTCATGCGTCGCTGGGTCGAGACGATGCCGGCGGAGTGGGGCATCAACGAGGGCACGATCACCGGCGAGATCACCGCGGCCGCGCTGCCCATGGCCTTCAACCGTCAGCCGCTCTACGCCGACGGACTCATGCTCGTCGGTGACGCGGGCGGCATGGTCAACCCCTTCAACGGCGAGGGCATCGACTACGCGCTCGAGGCCGGCCACGCCGCAGCCGAGGTCATCGTCCAGGCCCTCGCCCGGCCGACCGCCGCCGACCGCGAGCGGGTGCTGCAGTCCTACGTCGCCCGGATGAAGGACATGCACGGCGGCTACTTCCGGCTCGGCGCGCAGTTCGCCAAGCTCATCGGCAAGCCCGAGATCATGCGGCTGGCGACGAAGTACGGCCTGCCGCGCCAGACGCTGATGAAGTTCATGCTCAAGCTCATGGCCAACCTGCCGGAGGAGAAGGGCGGGGGTCTCGACGACCGTCTCGTCCACCTGATGACCCGGGTGGCCCCCGATGCGTGAGGCGCTGTCGGGTGTGTCCGGCGTCACCCCTAGGATCGGCCGTGGACTGCATCACATGACGGAAGAAAGGCGGGAGCAGTGATGAACCCGTACATCCCGCTGCTCATCCTCTTCGCCATCGGGCTCGGCTTCGCGCTCGTGTCCGTGGGCACGAGCCTGGTCGTCGGCCCGGCGCGCTACAACGCCGCCAAGGCGCAGGCCTACGAGTGCGGCATCCAGCCGACGCCGCAGGCCGCCGAGGGCGGCCGCTTCCCGGTCAAGTACTACCTGACCGCGATGCTGTTCATCATCTTCGACATCGAGGCGCTCTTCCTCTACCCCTTCGCCGTCGCCTTCGACGAGCTCGGGGCCTTCACCCTCGCTGCCGTGGTGCTGTTCCTGTTCAACGCGTTCTTCATCGCGGATGCCTATGTGTGGCGCCGCGGTGGGTTCGAGTGGGACTGACGAGGACGAGGACGAGGAGACGGATCAATGGGGATCGAAGAAAAGCTGCCGTCGGGCATCGCCCTCACGACGGTCGAGGCGCTGGCCGGCTACATGCGCAAGGCGTCCATCTGGCCGGCGACCTTCGGCCTGGCCTGCTGCGCCATCGAGATGATGGCCGTGGGCACGCCGCACTACGACCTGGCCCGCTTCGGGATGGAGCGCTTCGCCGCGACCCCGCGCCAGGCTGACCTGATGATCGTCGCCGGCCGGGTGAGCAACAAGATGGCCCCCGTCGTGCGCCAGGTCTACGACCAGATGGCCAACCCCAAGTGGGTCATCTCGATGGGCGTGTGCGCCAGCTCCGGCGGCATGTTCAACAACTACGCGATCGTCCAGGGCGTCGACCACATCATCCCCGTCGACATCTACCTGCCCGGCTGTCCGCCCCGCCCGGAGATGCTGCTCAACGCGATCATCGAGCTGCACCAGCAGATCCAGAGCACGCCGCTGGGTGTCAACCGCGTCGCCGCCGCCCGGGCCGCGGAGCAGGCCGCACTCGGCGCCACCCCGACGGAGCTGCAGCCCCCGACGCACGACCACGAGGGCCTGCTCGGAAGGAACCTCCTGGCATGAGCGAGATCGACAAGCCCGCCGAGGGCGTCCACCCGGACGGCGTCGGCCTGAGCGGCACCGCCAACAAGGGCTTCCCCTCGACCCAGGGTCTGACCGGCGGCAACCGGCCGGTCGAGTACAGCAATGTCGAAGGGGAGGGTGCCGGCGAGGTCGACCCGGCGCACGCCCCCGTCGTGCGCGACGAGCGTCGCGGCATGTTCGGCGCCCGCAACGGTCAGGACACCTCCGGCTACGGCGGGCTCAAGACGACCGTCGCCTTCCCCGGCGCGAGCGAGCGCCCCTACGGCGGCTGGTTCGACGAGGTCGTCGACCGGCTCGCCGACGCCACCGGGGGCGACCTGCTCGAGCAGGTCGTCGTCCACCGCGGCGAGCTGACCCTGCACGTCGCCCGCGAGGACCTGCCGGTCGTCATGCGCGCCCTGCGCGACCGACCGGACCTGCGCTTCGAGATGTGCATGTCGGTCTCCGGCGTGCACTTCCCGCAGGAGAGCGGGCGCGAGCTGCACGTCGCCTACCACCTGCTCTCGATCACCCACGGTGGTCGGCGGCTGCGCGTCGAGGTCACCGCCCCCGACGCCGACCCGCACATCCCGAGCATCGTCGAGACCTATCCCGCGGCCGACTGGCACGAGCGCGAGACGTGGGACATGTTCGGCGTCGTCTTCGACGGGCACCCCGCGCTCACCCGCATCCTCATGCCCGACGACTGGGCCGGGCACCCGCAGCGCAAGGACTACCCGCTGGGCGGCATCCCGGTGGAGTACAAGGGCGGCACCGTCCCGCCGCCCGACGAGCGGAGGTCGTACAACTGATGGCTACGCACACGCAGGGTGGCCGGGTCCACGCGACCCCGGGCGCCGACGACCTCGCCGAGGGCCGCATCGTCAACGTCCAGGGCGGTGACTGGGACCAGGAGATGGGCGAGCTCGGGATGAACCCCGAGGAGCGCATCGTCCTCAACATGGGTCCGCAGCACCCCTCGACGCACGGCGTCCTGCGGCTCATCCTCGAGCTCGACGGCGAGACGGTCACCGAGGCCCGCGCCGGCATCGGCTACCTCCACACGGGCATCGAGAAGAACATGGAGTTCCGCACGTGGACGCAGGGGGTGACCTTTTGCACGCGCATGGACTACCTGACGCCGATGTTCCAGGAGGCTGCCTACTGCCTCGCGGTCGAGAAGGTCCTCGGCATCACCGACGACATCCCCGAGCGGGCCAGCGTGATCCGGGTGCTCATGATGGAGCTGACCCGCATCTCGAGCCACCTCATCTGCCTCGGCACCGGCGGCATGGAGATGGGCGCGACGACGATCATGACGATCAGTTTCCGCGAGCGCGAGCGGATCCTGTCGGTCATCGAGAACATCACCGGCCTGCGGATGAACAACGCCTACATCCGCCCCGGCGGCGTCGCCCAGGACCTGCCGCACGGCGCGATCGACAAGATCCGCGAGATGGTGCCGCAGGTGCGCAAGGGCATCGGCGAGCTCGAGCAGCTCCTCCTCGAGAACCCCATCCTCAAGGGCCGCACGAAGCGGGTCGGAGAGCTCTCGCTCACCGGCTGCACCGCCCTGGGCATCACCGGCCCGGTGTTGCGCTCGACCGGTCTGCCGCACGACCTGCGCAAGCTCACGCCCTACTGCGGCTACGAGAAGTACGACTTCGACGTCATCACCCGCACGGGCGCCGACGCCTACGACCGGCTCGCGATCCGCCTGGCGGAGATGCGCGAGAGCCTCAAGATCGTCGAGCAGGTGACCGACGAGCTGCAGCGCAACCCCGGCCAGGTCATGGTCGCCGACAAGCGCGTCGCGTGGCCCTCGCAGCTCGCCGTGGGCGGCGACGGCATGGGCAACAGCCTCGACCACATCCGCGAGATCATGGGCACCTCGATGGAGGCCCTGATCCACCACTTCAAGCTCGTGACCGAGGGCTTCCGGGTCCCGCCGGGCCAGGCCTACGTCGCCGTCGAGTCGCCGAAGGGCGAGCTGGGCTGCCACGTCGTGTCCGACGGCGGCACCCGCCCCTACCGGGCCCACTTCCGGGACCCGAGCTTCAACAACCTGCAGGCCGTCGCGGCCATGTGCGAAGGGGGCAACCTCGCCGACGTCATCGTCGCGGTCGCCTCGATCGACCCGGTGATGGGAGGAGTCGACCGATGAGCGGTGGATTCGGAGAGCAGACCGCGTCCGGGCACCTGCACGTGCCGTCGGAGAGCAAGGAGCCCTACCCGGCGGAGGTCCTCGAGCAGCTGTCGGCCGAGGCCGAGCAGGTCGTGGCCCGCTACCCGCAGCCGCGCTCGGCGCTGCTGCCGCTGCTGCACCTCGTGCAGAGCGTCGACGGTTACGTCACCGGTCGCGGCATCGACTTCTGCGCGAGCACGCTCGGCCTGACGACGGCCGAGGTCTCGGGCGTCGCGACCTTCTACACCCAGTACAAGCGCCACCCCAACGGCGACTACACCGTCGGCGTGTGCACCAACACCCTGTGCGCGGTGATGGGTGGCGACCAGATCTGGGAGACCGTCAGCGAGCACCTGGGCATCGGCCACGACGAGACGACCGAGGACGGCACGATCACCCTCGAGCGCATCGAGTGCAATGCCGCGTGCGACTACGCCCCGGTCGTCATGACCAACTGGGAGTTCTTCGACAACCAGACCCCGGAGTCGACCGTCCGGCTCGTCGACGACCTGCGCGCCGGCACACCGGTGCGGCCGACCCGCGGACCCGACCGCCTGTGCACCTTCAAGCAGGTCTCGCGCGTGCTCGCCGGCTTCCCCGACGGGCTCGCCGACGAGGGCATCGGGGCGGGGGAGGCCTCCCTTCGCGGTGTGGAGCTGGCCCGACGCGAGGGCTGGACGGCACCGGGCGAAGGGGGCGACGCCGACGCGGCGACGTCCACGACCGCCGCATCGACCGAAGGGATCACCACCGGCGAGCAGACCTCGGTCGACACCCCGGCCAATGCGCCCGACGAGCGCCCGACGAGCGAGGGCACGGAGGCTGACAAGTGACGACGCTGACCCCGATCCTCACGAAGTTCTGGGACCACCCGCAGTCGTGGACCCTCGCGACCTACGAGGACAACGACGGCTACGCCGCCCTTCGTCAGGCGCTGCAGAGCGACCCGGCGGATCTCGTCCAGGCGGCCAAGGACTCCGGCCTGCGCGGCCGTGGCGGCGCCGGCTTCCCGACCGGCATGAAGTGGGGCTTCCTGCCCCCGCCCGACGGCGGGCCCCGCTATCTCGTCGTCAACGCCGACGAGTCCGAGCCGGGCACGTGCAAGGACATCCCGCTGCTCATGGCGGCGCCGCACTTCCTCGTCGAGGGGGTGGCGATCACCTCCTTCGCCATCGGCTGCAACCACGCCTTCATCTACCTGCGCGGTGAGGTCGTCCACGTCTACCGCCGCCTCATGCGCGCGGTCGAGGAGGCCTACGCGGCCGGCTACCTCGGCAAGGACATCCTCGGGACCGGCTTCGACCTCGACGTCACGGTGCACGCGGCGCCGGCGCCTACATCTGCGGCGAGGAGACGGCCCTGCTTGACTCCCTCGAGGGCCGTCGCGGCCAGCCGCGGCTCAAGCCGCCCTTCCCGGCCGTCGCCGGCCTCTACGCGCGACCGACGGTCGTCAACAACGTCGAGTCCATCGCCTCGGTGCCGGTCATCATCCGCAAGGGCGCCGAGTGGTTCTCCGACATGGGCACGGAGAAGTCGCAGGGCTTCGGCATCTTCTCGCTCTCGGGCCACGTCAAGCGGCCGGGGCAGTACGAGGCACCGCTCGGCATCACGCTGCGCGAGCTCATCGACATGGCCGGTGGCATGCGCGACCCCAACCACCCGCTGAAGTTCTGGACGCCGGGTGGTTCGTCGACGCCGATCTTCACCCAGGAGCACCTCGACGTGCCGCTCGACTTCGAGTCGGTCGCGGCCCACGGCTCGATGCTCGGCACCCGCGCGCTGCAGATCTTCGACGACACCGTCTCGGTCGTGCGCTGCGTCAGCCGCTGGACCGACTTCTACAAGCACGAGTCGTGCGGCAAGTGCACCCCGTGCCGCGAGGGCACGTGGTGGCTCGCCCAGATCCTCGAGCGCCTCGAGCACGGTCACGGCACGCCCGAGGACATCGACAAGCTCGTCGACATCTGCGACAACATCCTCGGCCGCTCCTTCTGCGCCCTCGGTGACGGTGCGACCAGCCCGATCACCTCGGCGGTCAAGCACTTCCGGGAGGAGTTCGAGGCCGGGTGCCACACCCCGGCGAGCGAGCTCTTCCCGCCCGCCGCCTCGACGCTCTTCCACCACGAGACCGCACAGGTGACCGCATGACCGTCGCAGACACCACCGACCAGCAGGCACCCCCGGAGCTGATCAACCTCAGCATCGACGGCATCGCCGTCGCCGTGCCCAAGGACACCCTCGTCATCCGGGCGGCCGAGGAGGCCGGGATCCAGATCCCGCGCTTCTGCGACCACCCGCTCCTCGAGCCGGTCGGCGCCTGCCGGCAGTGCCTCGTCGAGGTCGCGACGCCCGACCGCGAGGGCAACGTCAAGCCGATGCCCAAGCCGCAGGCCAGCTGCACCATGACGGTGAGCGAGGGCATGCAGGTGCGCACCCAGCACACCTCGCCGGTCGCCGACAAGGCGCAGCAGGGCGTCATGGAGCTGTTGCTCATCAACCACCCGCTCGACTGCCCGGTGTGCGACAAGGGCGGCGAGTGCCCGCTGCAGAACCAGGCGATGAGCAACGGCCGGGCCACCTCGCGCTTCGACGACGTCAAGCGCACCTATCCCAAGCCGATCAACATCTCCTCGCAGGTGCTCCTCGACCGCGAGCGCTGCGTGCTGTGCGCCCGGTGCACCCGCTTTTCCGACCAGGTCGCCGGCGACCCCTTCATCGCGCTCGTCGAGCGCGGCGCGCTGCAGCAGGTCGGCATCTACGAGGATCAGCCCTTCGAGAGCTACTTCTCCGGCAACACCGTCCAGATCTGCCCGGTCGGCGCGCTCACCGGTGCCGCCTACCGCTTCCGCTCCCGGCCCTTCGACCTCGTCTCGAGCCCCGACGTCTGCGAGCACTGCGCCGACGGCTGCTCCCTTCGCACCGACCACCGCCGCGGCACGGTGCTGCGCCGCATGGCCGGCAACGACCCGCAGGTCAACGAGGAGTGGAACTGCGACAAGGGCCGCTGGGCCTTCGTCTCCGCCGACCTCGGTGACCGCTTCGAGCTGCCGATGGTGCGCGACGCCGACGGCGAGCTGCGGGTCGCCTCGTGGCAGGAGGCATTGGCCGCCGCGGCCGACGGGCTGCGCGCCGCGCAGGGCCACGGGGTGCTCGGTCGGCGGTCGCGTGAGCGTCGAGGACGCCCACGCCTACGCGACCCTTGCCCGCTCGGTGCTGCGCACCGAGCACGTCGACCACCGCGCCCGGCCGCACTCGGCCGAGGAGCGCGACTTCCTCCTGCGGCACGTCGCGGGGACGACACCGGAGACCGGCGTGACCTTCGACGAGGTCGGCCGGGCCAGCTCGGTCCTGCTCGTCGGGCTGGAGCCCGAGGAGGAGAGCCCGATCCTCTTCCTGCGGCTGCGCAAGGCGCACCGCAAGGCCGGCACGAGCGTCTTCGCCGTCGCCCCGCTGGCCACCCGTGGCCTCGACAAGCTCGGCGGCACGCTCATCCCGTCGGCGCCCGGCACCGAGACCGAGGTGCTCACCGCGCTCACGGGCGAGATCGGGCCCGGCTCCGAGGGTGACCCGTTGACCGCCGCCCACGCCGCGCTGCGCGGCGAGCGGCCGGTCGTGCTCGTCGGCGAGCGTCTGGCCACCGTGCCTGGTGCCCTCACC
>NZ_JBNFOF010000117.1:0-9618 GCF_057364645.1 Janibacter sp. CFPM2_SD2 | reverse complement strand
GACCTGGCGCCGCCGGGCGTCTCCCACTCGTCCTGCCGACGGCCGGACTCGCCGGACCTCGCCGATGCGGCGACGGGCGAGCGGGAGGAAGAAGATGACGAGGGCGGCGAGCAGCCCGAGACCGGACAGGACGAGACCGATGTCGGCGCGGGTCTGCGGGCCGTAGCGCACGGTGATCTGCTGTGCCTCGCGGCTGTCGACGTACCACCCGGCGGCGTAGCCGTCGACGACCACGGGGGCGCCGAGGTCGGTGCCGTCGGCGAGGGTGGCCTTCCACCGAGGGTCCTGCCCCTGGCCGATGGACAGGAAGTAGGGCCCGGTCGACGGGCCGACGTCGACGGTCATCGACGACGACACCGTGCTGCGGTGCACCTCGACGACGGGGGCAGGGACTGCCTCGGCCGCATCGCGCTGGCGGTCCTCGAGCGAGAGACCGTCGACCTGCACGCCGTCGACGGGTCGCACCCGGTGCTCCCCCCACGGGACGTCGAGGTTCCCGCAGCCGACCCAGCTCGTGGCCGGACCGGAGGGGCCGTTGATGAGCTCGGGGTCCTCGGGTCGCATCCGCACGGGCTCGCCGTCGAGCGTGGCGACGGTCGTGCAGGGCCGCGGCTGCGGGCCCCGGTCGATCGTGGCCCCGGTGTCGATCGTCGTGAAGCGCGGCGGGCGCTCGCCGTCGGAGTCGTCGGACTCGTCGATGCGCAGCCGCACGGTGCGCCCGCTCGTGCCGGCGGGTAGCTCGATCGTCGAGGTGCCGCGGCCGAGCTCTCCCTCGGCGACCTCTTCGCCGTCGACGAGCACGGTGGCCCGCGTCGCCCAGGCGGTGTCGCCCTCGTCTCCGGGCCCGCGCTCCTGGGTGACCGTGACCTGCGGGATCTCCCGGCGAGGGCCGGTCATCTGCCACCACGACTCGGTCATCTTGCCGCCCGGTACCCACGCGGTCCGGTCCGAGTCGTCGGCGGCCTGGGAGGCGCGGTTGGCCAGGGAGTCGAAGTAGGTGTAGCTCGAGCGCGCGCGATAGGTCGTGTCCAGACCCGAGAGCTCGTCGGCGAGCTCCTCGCGGTTGCCCTCGACCCGCACCCGTCCGCTCGTGGCGAAGGTGCGGTCGTCGGGCAGCGTGAAGTCGCGGCGCAGCCCCTGCTCGGCGTCGTCGGCCGTGTCGTCGGTGTTGGTGACCCGGGTGAGGAAGACGTCGAGGGGCGTCTGCGCGAAGGTCGAGCGTTCCGTCGACGACAGCTCGCCGTAGAGGTCGGTCAGGGTGCTCGGCAGCCGGGTCGTGCGCGTGGCGACGAGGTCCGGGTCGCCGAGGTCGATCTCCGAGACACCGACGAGGCTGAACCCCTCGCCGCGCAGGTCGCCGACGGTCAGCGTGATCGTGTCGGTGTGGGCACCCTCGAGGTCGACCTTCGCCACGCCGTCCTCGTCGACCTTCGCCGTCGTGCGGGTGTCGCCGGCGCGCACGTCGAGGTCGGCGATGCGCACGTCGCCGAGCGCGGTCGTGTCGACGGTCATCGTGTCCAGGGTGCGTGCCCGCGGGAGCTTCAGCGTCAGGGTCGTGCCGGGTGCGCGTCGGAAGTCACCGAAGAGCCACGAGGTCGACGGGTCTCCGTCGATGGCATTCTCGGCGACCCCGTGGGGCAGGTCGAAGAAGGCACCACCGGTCGAGGAGGCCTTGACCCGCACCCCCTCGCGCACGAGGGTGCTCTGGTCGTCGGCATTGCCGAGGGCCCGGGTGACGCCGGGGTCCTCGTCGGCCGCGAGCACGGCACCCTGGCCGGAGCGCAGCCGGTTGGTGATCGCCGAGCGGCGCTGGTTGGTGTCGGTGAGGACCATGCGGGAGTCAGCGGCGATGAGCCGTCGCAGCTGGTCGGGGGTGACGTCCTGCGCGTAGCGGATCGCCGGCGACTCCTCGAGCAGGCCGGCCCGGTCCATCGCCGGGACCGACCAACCGTCGCCCGCGACGACGAGGGTTCCGCTCGCGGGGGTCGCCCGCACGGCGGCGCGCGAGTCACGCACGCCGTAGAGCTGCAGCGGCGAGAGCACCGCCTCCTCCTGCGACTGCGGCGGCACCGAGCGGTGAACATGTTGTGCCCCGGCTCGCCGTAGTTGCCGAGGCCACGCAGCCCGGGGTCACCGGCGAGCGCACGCGCGGTCTCGGCCGGGCGGGCGCCGCCGTCGCCCTCCCACTCGACGTCGTGCCGCAGCAGGACCTGGTCGGCCCCCAGGTAGCGGGCGAAGGGAGAGACGTCACGGCTGCCGGAGACTCCGGACTGCAGCGTGTCGTCGAGGGCGGCGAGGAAGTTGCCGCCACTGGCCGAGGTGTTGGGCAGCGTCTCGGGGATCACCGCGTCTCGCGTGAAGAGCGAGTTAGGCAGGTCGTCCGGTCGCTCGAGGCTCCACCGGTAGCTCGATCGCGTCTGGCCCGGCAGGAGGAGCACGCGCTTGTCCGGGTCCCCCTTGTCGACCTCCTTGGCCGCCTGCCGCCAGTAGTCAGGGACGTCGAGGGGCGAGACGTAGAGGTTGCCGGTGACGGCCGGGGCGACGAGGGCGACGACCACGGCGGCTCCCGCAGCGCCGACGACGGGTGCCGCGATGCGGCCACGCAGCAGACGCGGCAGGGCGTGCACCAGCGCCCAGCCGATGACGAGGGCGAAGGCGAGGGCGAGCCCCGCGCCGATCTTGTTGGTCGTACGGAAGGCGACGAGCGGGCCGACGTGCTCCAGCACCAGACGCAGCAGCCATGAGAAGGGCGACCCGCCGTCGCCCCCGGGGTACAGGCCGACCATGATCACGGCGGCGATGCCCGCCCCGGCGGCCGCCAGCCGGGCGAGCCTGGCCGGCACCACCCGCAGCGAGAGCATGGCGGCAGCCGGCCACAGCATCGTCAGCAGGATGATGACGCCGCTCGTGAAGTAGACGGCGTACTGGGGCAGCCAGGGCCCGGCGTCGGAAGAGCCGTAGTAGGACCAGAGCCCGAGGCCGCGCAGCACCTCGACGAAGGAGCTCGTCCGGGCGATGCCGTCGAGGGACTCGGAGCTCTCGGCGATCTGCCCACCGGTGCCGCTCGCGGCAGCGCCCGGGATGAGCCAGTAGAGCGAGACGACGACGACGAAGAGCGCGCACTTGGCCAGGGCGGTGACGATCTCGCGCATCGTCAGGCCGCGCTCGGCCCGCACGAAGAAGATGAGCGGCACGATGAGCAGCAGCTGGAAGACGGGCACGACGCCGACGTTCATCCCGCTCATGCCGAAGAAGATCAGCCCGACCGCTGCCGGCCAGGCCCAGCCCGAGGGCTCGCGCAGGGACCGGGTGACGGCGACGAGCAGCCAGGGCAGCAGCGCCATCGGCAGGGCGATCGCCAGGGTGCCACCGGCGGCCACCGCGTAGGGGTTGGCGATGTACGCGGCACCGGCGACGAGACCGGCCCAGACTCCGGCGCGGGGCACGAGGGTGCGCAGCAGCCGGTTGGCACCCCAGGCGGCCAGCGCCCAGAGGATCAGGTGGTAGACCTTGAAGGCCATCTCGGCGTCGAGGCCGATCGCGCGCAGCAGCGCGGTGACGACGAGCACCGGGACGAGGCCGACGTTGAAGTTGGGCGAGCCGAGGTAGGGCGAGGAGGTCCACGCGGACAGGTAGCGCGGCAGCATCTCCCCCGGCGCGAGGTAGACCTCGGGCTTGATGTCGGTCTGGAAGACGCCCCAGCTGTTGGCGAAGACGACGACGCCGAGGAGCACGAGGAGCAGCAGCGCGACGGCGCGTGAGGTGCCGAGACGGGCCAGCCAGGAGGCCGATCGCGGGCTTCGCGAGGGGCGCCTGCGGGTCGAGCGGGCACGAGGGAACCGGAACCGGCTGCGCACCGGGACGCCTCCTCTCGTCGTCGTCAGGATGACGCACCTGCAGCACGCCGGACCCGGCCGATCCTAACCGACGGACACCCACGCGCTACCGGGGCGTAACATCGTGGCGGTCACATCCGACCCCTTCGTCCACGACCGTCAGGAGCACCATGCCCACGCGTGCTCGACGTGTCCTGCCCTTCGCCGGGCTGACGCTCGGGGTGGCCATGGGGCTGGCCAATGTCATGAGCTACGTCTTCGTGGCGCTCGTCTCCTCGACGCTCGGGCCGGCCGACTTCGGTGGCTTCTCCGCGCTCAACACCTACGGCGTGCTGCTCGCGATGCCGGCTGGTGCCTTCCAGGTCGTCGTCGCCCGACGCCAGACCACGACCGACCGTGAGATCGGCTCGCAGGTGACCGGACTCCTCCCGGCGCTGGCCGTCGGCTTCACCCTCGCTGCCGCCACGATCGCCGTCTCGCCCCTCATCCGCGACGGGCTGCGGCTCGACAGCGCGTGGTCGGTCGTGTGGATGGCGCTCATGCTGCCCCCGATGACCGTCACCGGCGCGCTGCAGGGAGTGCTCCTCGGACGCGAGTCCTACGGGCGGCTCTCGACGGTCTACCTCGTCACCGCCGGGACCCGGGTGGTCGCCGCCCTCGCCGCCACCGGGCTCGACTTCACGGTGGTCGAGGTCTTCGCGTCGATCTTCACCGCGTCGCTCGTGACCCTCGTCGTGGCCCTGGTCCTCACCCGTGCCGACCTGACGACAGGCCGGGCCGCACCGCGCCCGCTCGTGCTCCTCGCCGACCTCGTCCGCAGCAACATCGCCCTCGCCGGCCTCATGGCCCTGTCCAGCCTCGACGTCGTCCTGGCCCGCTCCGTCCTCGGCGACCACGACAGCGGCGCCTACGCGCTGGCCGCGCTCTTCGGCAAGGTCGTCTTCTGGGGCACCCAGTTCGTCGCGCTCGCCGTCGTGCCGTCGGTGGCGGGGGCGGACGAAGGGGGGCACGTGCGGGCCACCCTGCACCGCTCCGCCGCAGGAGTGCTCGCCATCGGCCTCGTCGTGGCACTCGGCTGCGCCGTCCTGCCGGGGCCGCTCGTCGCGATCACCGGAGGCAACGCCTTCGTCGACGCGGAGCCGCTGCTCGTGTGGTTCGCCCTCATCGGGACGTTGTGGGCGGTCATCCAGGTCTGGCTCTTCGCCGGGATGAGCCGCGACGACCACGTCATGACCCTCGTCGTGTGGGTGGCCGCGGGCGTGCAGAGCGCCCTCGTGCTGCTGTGGCTGCACGACTCCCCCGCCCAGGTGCTGACGGCCGTCGGCGGCACGGCAGCGGTCGTCGCCCTCGTCGGGCTGCTGCGCGTGCCGGGCGACGAGGTGACGCCGGGCCCCGGGTCGCCGAGACGAGCGAGGCGCTCGGCCTGACCCGGGAGTGAGCGCCGTCAGTCGATGGAGCTGGCCTTCTTCGACGGGTAGAGCTTCTTGGCGAGCGGGATGAGCTCGGGGAAGCGGTGGATCGCCTTCCACGCGGCCTTCTGCCCCGGCCCGAGCGACGCGAGGTAGGCCAGCCGACGCCAACGCACGTCCCACGGCTCCTGCGCACCGCGGGCGGTGGCCTCGTCGCGGCGGAAGCTCAGTGCGTGCAGGCCGTTGGCCCAGCGCGGGTCGTTGTTGGACGCAGCATCCCAGCGGCGCTCGATGCGCCACTGCGGGTGCGCCGCGACGAAGGCGTCGTGGGCGTCGGTCACCATCGGGTAGGTCGCGTCGTCGACGAGGACGACCGCCTCGTCCGCGAGCCAGGGCTCGATGATGCCGAGGGCCAGGTAGTGCGACAGGCCGGTGTGCTCGCCGTCGTAGAAGTAGACGCCGACCGGACGGTCGATGACCCCGGGGCGGTGCAGCAGGGAGAAGCAGTTGCCCTCGAGCAGGCGCACGTCGACGTCGCGGGCGTGCGTCGCGAGGTTGCGGTCGAGCTCCTCGCGGGCCTCCTGCCCCTGCATGCCGAACTCGAGGTAGTTCTCCACCACGTAGAAGGTCTTGCCGGAGATGCCCTGCACGGCGGCGGACATCGAGCGGCCCTTGTAGCTGCCGACCTCGAGGTAGCACTCGTCCTCGGGCAGCGCCCGGGCCGCGGCGTTGAGCACCGTCAGCTCGTTGACGGCGGTGTAGCCGTTGACCGTCTCGGCGATGTGCGCGAAGACCGGGTCGACGGGGTCGCTGGTCTGCGGGTCACCGTCGAAGGAGCGCTCGACCTCGGTGAGGAAGTCCTCGACCCGCATCAGCGCCAGCCGTCCGAGGACCAGTCGTCGTCCCGGCGCCGGCTGCGCGAGTCCAGGTCGAGATCGTCGTCACGCCGGCTGCGGCGCACGTCCTCGCGTCGCGAGGAGCGGGTCTCGTCGAGATCGAGGTCGCGCTCGGCACGCGTGTCGGTGGTGTCCCGGTCCTCGTCGGGCTCCCGACGCTCCCGGCGGGCACCGCGCAGCTCGCCCTCACCCCGACGACGGTCCCCGTCGTCGGAACGCAGGTCGATGTCGTCACCACGGCGGCGGCGCGGACGCTCGTCGTCCCACTCGTCCTCGTCGTCCCGACGCTGACCGCGAAGGAGCCACCCCGCACCCAGGCCCACGAGGGCCACGCCGGAGAGGCCCGAGTAGATCGCCTTGTTGCGGGCAGCCTTCTCCGGCTGGGCGCAGACGTTGTCGGCGTCGGTGTTGGGCGAGCTGGGCGAACCACACTTGAAGATGCCCTGGTCACCACCGGTCACGAGGGTCACCGGACTGGTGTAGAAGAAGATCGCCGCGAAGATCAGCGGGATGCCGAGGATGATGGCCAGGGGCGCGAACTGCCGCGTGGGCGAGATCGCCTCGGTGTGGTCGGTCATGGCCGTCATATTACCCACGAGTTGGGTCATAATGGGCCGCCCCCTTCGGAAGCAGGACATGTCCAGAGCAACGCAGCACGCCTCCCTGCCCTACCGCCCCGCCATCGACGGTCTGCGGGCCCTGGCGGTGGTGTCCGTCATCGCCTATCACGTCTACCCGCGGTCGGCTCCGGGCGGCTGGTTCGGGGTCGACATCTTCTTCGTCATCTCCGGCTTCCTCATCACCTCGCTGCTCCTCGCGCAGTACCGCGGCAACCGCGGTCGCATCGACCTCGTCGACTTCTGGCTGGCCCGCGCACGACGCCTGCTGCCCGCGCTCTTCCTCGTCCTCACCGCGGTCCTCGTCGCGGCCGCCTTCCTCACCCTCCCGGGGCGTCGGGGCAGCGTGGCCGGCGACGTGCTGGCCACGATCTTCTACGTCGCCAACTGGCGCTTCGTCTTCGGTGACGAGGCCTACTTCGGGCAGGTGGCCTCCCCTTCGCCGCTGCGGCACGCCTGGTCACTGGCGGTCGAGGAGCAGTTCTACATCGTCTATCCGCTGCTGCTCGTCGTCCTGCTGGCCATGCTCCGGCGCCGCGCCACGCTCGCCTGGGTGCTCGCCGGCCTCGCGGCCGCCTCGGCCCTGCTCATGGCGGTCCTGCACCACCCGGGGCTCGAGCCGAGCCGGGTCTACTACGGGACCGACACCCGGGTCCACCAGCTGCTCGTCGGTGCGGCTGTCGCGGCCTTCATCAGCGGCGGGCCGGGCGCCGTCCCACGCGACCTCGTGCGGACCGTCGACATGTGGTGCCGCCGTCTGGCGATGCCGGCCTTGCTCGTCGTGGTGTCCACCTTCTGGTGGGCCGACCGCGCGCAGAGCGTGATCCTCGAGGGGCTGGCCGTCCCGCTCTCGCTGCTCATCACCGTCGTCCTCGTCGCCGCCACGAGCCCCGTCGGCTCGATCACCCAACGCGTGCTCGCGCTCGAGCCGCTGCGCCGGATCGGCATGATCTCCTACGGCCTCTACCTGTGGCACTGGCCGATCGTCGTCTTCCTCAACGACCAGGTGCTGCCCCTGCCGACGGCGGCGATTGTCGCCATCCAGGTCCTGCTCACGGTCCTGCTGTCCTGGTTGTCCTACCGCTTCGTCGAGCGGCCGGTGCGCCGCAAGGGGGTGGCCGCACTCATCCCCCGCGTCCCCCGGGTGAGCCGGGTCGTGTGCTGGGCCAGCGCACCGCTGCTCGTCGTCGGCGCCCTCGCCCTCCCGGCCGCGTCACGGGCCGTCTCACCGACGCTGCAGGCCTCGGGCGATGTCGCAGTCGACAAGCCCCAGTACCGGCCCGCCCCCCGCATCACAGAGGTCGCACTCATCGGCAACTCTGTGCCGGAGAGCCTCATCACCACTGCCCGGTCGTCCGATCAGCCGGACCTCCGACTGATCGACCAGACCCACATCGGTTGCGACCCCCTCCCCGCGCAGAAGATCATCAATGGGCAACGCCAGCCCCAGGCCCCGGGATGCGACGAGTGGCGGGCGACCTGGCAGGAGCCCGGAGCCGAGCAGGACGCAGACGTCGTCCTCTACTTCGTCGCCCACACCCTGGTCACCGATCGAATGGTCGACAACAAGAGGGTCGTCGTCGGCACCCCGACGTGGGATGCGCTCATCGAGGACAACCTGGACGCGGCACTGTCTGCGTCCGGCAAGGGGAAGTTCGCCATCGTCAACCTCGCCTGCCACTCGATGCCCACCTTCAACAACGAAGAGCTGGAGCGGGTCAACGACATCCGCTACGTCAAGATCGTGAACCGCACCGTGACCGCCTGGGCAGACAAGCACGACGTCCCGGTCATCGACCAGTACTCCCTGCTCTGCGCCGGCGACAAGATGCACGACACGGTCAACGGCGTCCCGCTCTACGAGGACTCGATCCACTTCACGAGCGAGTCCGGTCCGATCTTCTGGCGCTGGCTGGCCCCGCAGGTGCAGGCGATCGCCCGCGGCGAGGACCCGTCCTGACCGGCGTCGCCGCGGTCGTCCTCGCCGGTGGCGTGGGCAGTCGGATGCACCCGCTGACGGCCGACTGCCCCAAACCTCTGCTGCCCGTCGGCCCGTGGACCCTCGTCGAGCACCAGCTGAGCGCCCTCGAGCGGGCAGGCATCCGCCGGGTCGTGCTGTCCACGGGCTACCGCCACGAGGACTTCCTCCCGCTCGTCGAGCGCTGCCGGGCGAAGGGGGTGGACCTCACGATGGTCGTGGAGGAGACCCCGCTCGGCACGGGTGGCGGTCTGCGGGAGGCCCTGCGCCGGTTGCCCGACGCCGACACGGTCGTCGTGCTCAACGGTGACCTGCTGAGCGGCCACGACATCGGTGCCCAGGTCGAGGGGCTGGTGGACTCCCCTTCGCACGTCGTCGCCTCGGTCCACGTGCGGGACGTCGAGGACGCACGTCCCTACGGCAGCGTCGTCGTCGGTCCCGACGGGATCGTCACGGCCTTCGTCGAGAAGTCACCCACCCCACCGTCGCTCACGGTCAACGCCGGCACCTATGTCGTGCGCCCCTCGCTGCTGACCCGCCTGCCCGACTCGGGGTCGGCCTCGGTCGAGCGCGACGCCTTCCCCGCCCTGGCAGCGCAGGGCGCGCTCGTCGCGCACCGGGAGGACGCCTACTTCCTCGACGTCGGCACGCCAGCGGCGCTCGTCACCGCGACCCGCGACCTGCTGCTCGACCCCTGGCCCGGAGCCGCCCCGGCGCCCCGGGGCGAGGCGCTCGTCCTCGACGGCGCCGAGGTCTCCCCCACGGCCGAGCTGACCGGCGGCAGCGTCGTGCACGCGGGTGCGGTCGTCGGCGAGGGGGCCCGGCTCGACTCGACCATCGTCCTCGAGGGTGGTCAGGTCGGTGTCGGCGCGCGGGTCACCC
>NZ_JBNFOF010000116.1:0-9696 GCF_057364645.1 Janibacter sp. CFPM2_SD2 | reverse complement strand
GACTCCACCTCGCCGGCGCGCTCGGGCATCTACAACACGACCCGCCAGGTCGGCTCGGTCATCGGGTCCGCGGCCATCGCGGCGCTGATGTCGGCCCGCATCGCCTCCCACCTCGGTCCGCAGGCGGCCGAGCGCTTCGGCTCGGGCGAAGGGAGCGCCGCCGCCGGTCCCGCAGCCCTGCCCCCGCAGGTCGCCGAGGCCCTGTCGTCCGCCTTCGCCGAGTCGCTGCTCATGCCCGCCGCGGTCCTCGTGGCCGGCGCCCTCGCCGCCCTGGCGCTGGAGCAGATGCGCCACCAGCGGGGCTGACCCCCTTCGTGGGGTTGATCTATCCGGGTGGGCTGGGACTCACCCTCATACATCGACTCGCGAGGTCGAGGGCGGCGCCACCGTTGGGTTGATGTACCTCGGTGCGCTGGGACTCACTCTCATACATCGACTCGCGCACCCCGCCGCTCACCCGAGGTCGGCGACCGCAGCCTCCCACGCGACGGCGAGGGCGGCCAGGTCTGCCCGGTGATCGCGGATCCGGCAGCCCAGACGGTTGGGCTTGACCTCGATGCTCTCGGTCGCCCAGATCTCGAAGGCCTCGGGCCGCAGGTGCGAGGGCAGGTCGCCCGACGCATTGGTCACCCGCCACCACGTGACGTTGCCGCCGTAGACGCGCATGATCGCGCCGACCTGACGCGGGCCGGTGCCGACGAGGGCGGCGAGGTCGCCGTAGGAGACGACCCGGCCCCGGGGCACGAGCTCGACCGCCCGCAGCACCCGCTCGACGAGGACGTCGTCCACGACTGCTCCCGTCCTCTACCCAGCGCCTACTTCTCCGCGATCGTCACGCTCTCGATGGTGTGCACCTTGGCCGGGGCGCCGTCGCCGGCGGACCCGTCGGCCTCGATCGTCTCGACCGCATCCATCCCCTTCGTCACCTTGCCGAAGAGGCTGTAGCTCGGCGGCAGCTGCACGCCCGCGTCGCCGGTGATGATGAAGAACTGCGAGCCGTTGGTGTTCGCGCCGGCATTGGCCATGGCGACCGACCCGATCTCGTAGTCGCCCTGCTGCGGCAGCTCGTCGTCGAACTCGTAGCCGGGCCCGCCGCTGCCGTCGCCCGACGGGTCGCCGCCCTGCGCCATGAAGTCCTTGATGACCCGGTGGAAGGTCAGCCCGTCGTAGTACTTGTAGCGCGCGAGCACGACGAAGTTGTTGACCGTCTTGGGCGCCTGCTTCGCGTCGAGCTCGATCGTCACCTCACCGGCGTCGGTGGTCATCGTCGCGGTGTAGGTCTTCGCCTCGTCGATGCACATCGGCGGCGCCTGCTCGAAGCTCGTGGCACGCACCTCGGCCCCGCCCTCCGGCGGGCACTCGGTCTCGCCGCTGATCGCCGTGGTCTCGGCGCCAGACGCCCCGCCGGCCCGGCCCCGTCCCCCGACCCGTCGTCGGAGCCGCACCCGGCGAGGGCGAGCACGGCGGAGGCGGCGAGGGCGGCTGCACGTCGGGTCATGGGCGGGAGTCTAGGAGCGGCGGAGCATGATGAGGGCCATGATCGCCATCACCGACCTGCTCGGCACGACCCACCCGATCATCAGCGCCCCCATGGCCGGGGTCGCCGGCGGCCGCCTCGCGCACGCCGTCTCGGCGGCGGGCGGGCTCGGCATGATCGGCGCCCGCGGCACCTCGTCGCCGGAGTGGATCGCCGAGCAGGCGGCGATCGCGGGAGAGGGGGCCTCCCCCTTCGGCATCGGGCTCATGGCGTGGGTGCCGCAGCTCGACGAGCAGATCGACGCGATCACCGCGCTCGCCGGCCTGTCCCGGCCCAAGCTCGTGTCGGTCTCCTTCGGCGAGCTCGTCGAACCTGTCCGCCGCCTGCACGAGTGGGGCCTGCTCGTCGCCTGCCAGGTCGGCAACGCGGCCGATCTCGAGCAGGCGATCGAGGCGCGCGCTGACGTCATCGTCGCCCGCGGTGGCGAAGGGGGCGGACACGGGCGTGACGAGGTGGCCACCGACGACCTGCTCGCGATGGCCCCTGGCCGCGACCGACCGCCCCGCTGCTCGCCGCGGGCGGCATCTCGACCGCTGCCGACGTCGTCAGGGTCATGGGCGCCGGAGCGGCCGGCGTGTGGTGCGGCACCCCCTTCCTCACCTGCGTCGAGGCCGACAACTCGCCAGCGGCGCGGGCCGCGCTCGTCGCCGCCGACGCCACCCGCTACTCGCGTGTGCACGACGTCGCGCAGGACCTCGCGTGGCCGCGGGAGTTCGGCGGACGGGCAGTCGACACCCCCTTCGTCCAGCGATGGGCCGGTGACGAGGACGCGATGACCGACGCCGCCCGCGCCGAGCACGCCGACGGCCGGGAGCGCGGCGACACCGGCTACACCCCGCTGTACGCCGGCGTGGGCGTCGACCGCCTCACCTCCGAGACCGACGCGGCGAGCGTCGTGCGGTCGCTCGTGGACGGCATTTGATCTGACGTGAGCGCCGTCACAGGATGAGGTCATGAGCGACGAGACCACCGCGGGTGTGCACTTCCCGGCCGACGACCAGGGCAAGCGGTCGACGACCACGACGACGAAGGGAGTGCTCGCGGACTCGGTCCGTGGCGTCGACCCCGCGCTCGCCGCGCGCATCGACGGCGCCCGCGAGTGGCGCACCGACTACGTCGACCTCGTCCACGACGTCACCGCCGCCAGCGCCCGCTCGGCCGAGGCCGCGAGCCGGATCGCCGCCGACGGGCTCGCCTCGATGCGCCGCCGGATGGTCCTCGTCGACGAGGCCGGCAGCGAGGTGCCGCTCGAGCAGGCGCACGCGGGGATGCCCGCCGGGGCGGCCCCCTTCGGCACCGAGAGCGTGCGCGGGACGGCCGAGCCGGTCACCGAGCTGCGCGTCCCCGTCGGCGGTCGCGAGCTCGCCGGCGAGGAGCTGCGCGGCCAGCTCGGCGCCTGGGTCGACGCCGGGCTCGTCGAGCCCTCCTTCGCCGAGGCGGTCGGTGAGGTCATCGACCACCCGGAGTGGCTCGCGCTGCCCGGCCACCGCGCGCTGCTCGTCGGGGCCGGTGCCGAGATGGGGCCGCTCGAGACGCTGCTGTCGTGGGGTGCCGACGTGCTCGCCATCGACCTGCCGCGCAGCCGCGCCTGGCGCTACAAGAAGGGTCTGGCGAGCCGCGGTGCCGGCACCCTGACCTTCCCCGTCGACGCCGCGGGCGACTCCGGCGCCGACGTCGTCCACCAGCCCGGGCAGGTCCTCGAGTGGGTCCGCCGGGTGCGTGGCGACGAGCCGCTCGCCGTCGGCATGCACGCCTACGCCGACTCGGGGGTGCACGTGCGGGTGAGCGCCGCCATGGACCTGCTCATGGGCGAGCTCACCGACGACGACGCGCGGACCGCGCTCGCCTGGCTGGCGACGCCGACCGATGCCTTCGTCGTGCCGCCGGAGGTCGTCGAGGAGTCCCGGCGCCGTTGGGCCGCACGGGGGTTCGCGCTCAAGGGCGTGCAGGCGCCGGCCCGCGCGCTGGGCCGTGGGCGGCTCTTCGCGCCGGCCTACCGCGATCGCCGCGCGGGCGAGTCCGGCATCGCCGACGTCCTCGTGCCGCAGCAGGGCCCCAACTACGCGGTGGCCAAGCGGCTGCAGCGCTGGCGGGGCGTCGCGGCCGAGGGCGCCGGCCAGACCGTCTCCTTCAACGTCGCGCCCGCGACGTGGACCCGCTCGGTGACGAAGAACCCCGTGCTCGGCGCGGCCTACGGCGGCGCGCACCACTTCGGGGTCGAGGTCTTCCGCCCCGAGACGGTGCGGCCCCTCATGGCGGCGCTGCTCGTGCGCGACCTCGTGCGGGAGACCCCGCAGCGCGCGCACCCGGAGGAGCTCTTCAGCGAGGCGGCGGCCCACGGTGGTCTGTGGCGCGTGGGCTACGAGCCCAAGACCGCGCTCGGCGTCGCCGCCGTGGCCGGCCTGCCCGGCTCCCTTCGGCGGCGGCTGCGGGGCTGAGCGCAGCCGCCAGCCGGACGAAGGGACGTCAGCTCCCCGTCGTGCCCGCGCAGCAGCTGGCTGAAGTCGGTCACCGGGCCCAGCGGGCCGCTCGCCTCGTCACCCGTGGGTGCGAAGCCGGCGACTCCGGTGCGCTCGGCGACGACCAGGGCCGCGAGCTCGCCCGCGGCACGGTGCACGCGGCGCTCGAGGTCGGCGTCGCCACCGAAGTCCTCGGTCGCGGCGAAGACCGCGGTCGGCACGACGACCGCGCGCAGGTAGGCGAAGAGCGGGCGCATCGCGTGCTCGAGCACGAGGCTGTGCCGGGGCGTGCCCGCGGTGGCCGCGACGAGTACCGGCTTGCCGATGAGCGCGTCCTTGTCGAGCAGGTCGACGAAGGTCTTGAAGAGGCCGGAGTAGCTCGCGGTGAAGACGGGCGTCACGGCGATCAGGCCGTCGGCGGCGTCGATCTTGGCCTGGACCGCCTCCAGGCCCGGCGTCGGCCGGTTGCCCGAGACCATCGTCTGGGCCATCTCGACGGCCAGCTCGCGCAGCTCGACGAACTCGATGTCGACCGACTCGCCGCGCCCGCCCACGGCGGCGCGGGTGGCGTCGGCGAGCTGGTCGGCGAGCAGCCGGGTGCTCGAGGGCGACGAGAGCCCAGCGGTGATGACGACGACGGACCTGCTCATCGGGCGGCGACCTCCTCGCGCTGCGCCGCCGCCTCCTGCTCGGCGATGGCGACCGGGCTGGTGACGACCTTACGGTGCGGGCTGTCGGGGCCCTCGGCCACCAGCGACGCGTGGGTCGGCGGCTCGCTCGGCACGCCCTCGGGACGACGTGCCTCGAACTCCCTTCGCAGCACCGGCACGACCTCGCGACCGAGGATCTCGACCTGCTCGAGGACCATCTCGAGCGGCAGGCCGGCGTGGTCCATGAGGAAGAGCTGGCGCTGGTAGTCACCGACGTGGTCGGCGAAGGAGAGGGTGCGCTCGATGACCATCTCGGGCATGCCGACGGTCAGCGGCGTCTGCCGGGTGAAGTCCTCGAGCGAGGGCCCGTGCCCGTAGACCGGCGCGTTGTCGAAGTAGGGCCGGAAGACCCGCTTCGCCTCGGCCTCGGTGTCGGCCATGAAGGCCTGCCCGCCGAGCCCGACGATCGCCTGGCTGGCGTCGCCGTGGCCGTAGTGCTCGAAGCGCTGCCGGTAGAGACCGACCATCTGGGCGGTGTGCTCGATGTTCCAGAAGATGTTGTTGTGGAAGAACCCGTCGCCGTAGAAGGCGGCCTGCTCGGCGATCTCGGTGGACCGGATCGAGCCGTGCCAGACGAAGGGGGCGACGCCGTCCAGTGGCGCCGGGGTGGCGGTGAAACCCTGCAGCGGCGTGCGGAACTGGCCCTTCCAGGTGACGTTCTGCTCGCGCCACAGGCGGCGGAGCAGGTGGTAGTTCTCGATCGCCAGCGGGATGCCCTGGCGGATGTCCTTGCCGAACCACGGGTAGACCGGGCCGGTGTTGCCGCGGCCCATCATCAGGTCGACGCGCCCGCCCGACAGGTGCTGGAGGAAGGCGTAGTCCTCGGCGATGCGCACCGGGTCGGTCGTCGTGATGAGCGTCGTCGCGGTCGAGAGCTTGAGGCGCTCGGTCTTGGCGGCGATGTAGGCGAGGTGGGTCGTCGGCGCGGAGGGGACGAAGGGCGGGTTGTGGTGCTCACCCGTGGCGAAGACGTCGAGCCCGACCTCCTCGGCCTTGAGCGCGATCTGGGTCATCGCGTGGATCCGCTCGCCCTCGCTCGGCGTGCGACCAGTCGTGGGGTCCATCGTCACGTCGCCGACGGAGAAGAGTCCGAACTGCATTGCCGCCTCCAATTTTGTTGAATCGTCAACTAGTCTAACGGCAGGGGGCTGGCGATGCATTCCCGTAGGCCTCGAGATTCTCGGGTGACCCGAGAAACTGCCCCTTCGCAAGGGTTTGAAAACCCTTGCGAAAGGGGGCAGTTTCTCTTGCTCAGTTGCCGTCCAGGCCCTCGGTCAGTCCCGTTCGAGCAGGGCCGCGACCTCGTGGGTCAGCTCCTCGGCGGCCTCGATCTCGACCCGCCGGCTGGAGACGGACTCGATGTTGAAGCCGAAGGGGATGCCGAGGTAGCGGCAGAAGTCGGTGAGCTCGCGGGCGGCGTTGAGCGCGTGCTGCCGCGACCACTTCAGCGGGTCGTCGGCGTGGACGATCTCGTTGCGCACCCAGCTGGGCACCCGCACGCCGAGCCACTCGAGGAAGCTCAGCGTCTTGTCCGACCCGCACAGCGACAGCGTGAAGATCAGCGGCGCCGGGTCGAGCTCGTCCTCGACGACGGCATAGCGGTAGTCGGAGGCGAGGTTCTTGGCCGCGCCGATGTCGTAGACGATCTGGCTGATGAAGAAGCCGGCGCCCCCGTGCTGCTTGCGCAGGAGGCGCTCGTGCTCGTCGCCGCGACTCGAGTGGCGCTCGGGGATCGTCACGCCACCCAGGGGCAGGCTCGGGCGCACCTCGCGGTGCAGCTCCAGCGCCCGCGGCAGGCTCGTGCGGACCTCGGCATCGCTGCTCGAGCTGCCGACGAAGACGGTCAGGACGTTGTCCGGCGCGGCCCGCAGCCAGGTGGCGAGCTCCTCCTCGCGGTACTTGCCGACGGCCCGGTAGACGATCGCCGGCCGATCCCAGCGCGCGAGCTGGCGGTCGAGGTAGTCGCCCGGGTCGAGCATCGAGGCGAAGGGGAAGGGGCGGGGGGTCGCGTTGCGGTCGGCCTCGTCGGTGATGTCGTAGAGGACGAGGGCGTCGACGGGCAGGGCCTCGACGCGGGCGAGGGTCCGCGCGGCGATCTCGCTGATCCGCTCGGGGGCGGTCTCGGCGCGGGGAGGGGTGATGCCGAAGAGCAGGACCTCGCGCGGGTTGCGCACCGCGGCGGGGAAGTCGCCGGGGGAGGGGGGCTTGGATTCCTCCGCAGGGAGCTCGCTCATGCGGGCACCGTAACCGCCCACCGGCCACTGGCTAGGCTCGGCCCGACACCCGGACACCATCCCCCTTCGAGGAGAGCACCGTGCAGATCACCGATACCGCCGCCATCGTCACCGGAGGAGCCTCGGGCCTCGGCGCGGCGACCGCCGCAGCGCTCGCCGCGGGCGGCGCGCGCGTCTTCGCCGTCGACCTGCCGGCCGCCATCGAGGGTGCCCCGCAGGTCGACGGCATCGAGTACGTCGCCGTCGACGTCACCGACCCCGAGCAGGTCCAGGCCGCGGTCGACACCGCAGCCGGCGCCGGCGTCCCGCTGCGCACCGTGGTCAACTGCGCCGGCATCGGCCCGTCGATGCGCATCCTCGGCAAGAAGGGCCCGCACGACCTCGGCCTCTACGCCAAGATCATCCAGGTCAACCTCGTCGGCTCCTTCAACGTGCTGACCCTCGCCGCCGAGAAGATCTCCCAGACCGAGGCCCTCGAGCACGGCGCCCGCGGCGTCATCATCAACACCGCCTCGATCGCCGCCTACGACGGCCAGGTCGGCCAGGCCGCCTACTCCTCGAGCAAGGGCGGCATCGTCGGCCTCACCCTCCCCGCCGCCCGCGACCTCGCCCAGCACGGCATCCGCGTCATGACCATCGCCCCCGGCATCGTCGAGACCCCGATGCTCGCGACCGTCTCCGAGGAGTTCCGCGAGGGCCTGGCCAAGGGAGTTCCCTTCCCGCAGCGCCTCGCCCGCCCCGAGGAGTACGCCCAGCTCGCGCTGTCGATCATCGACCACGACTACCTCAACGGCGAGGTCATCCGCATGGACGGGTCGCTGCGCATGGCTCCTCGCTGACCCCGGTCCCTATCGCGGGCCCGTCCGCGGGCACAGGGTGGGGGTGGCCCTAAGGAAAAGTCCCGACTCCTCTCGCGCTCGCCTCACCTGGCGCGGGAGGGTCGGGACTTTCCCATGAGTCGGGCCGACCCCCACCCTGTGCCCGCTCCCCTCTGCCCCGGTCCCTGAGGAGGGCGCCCCGCGCCCGTCTCGAAGGGGCCGGTCAGGCGGGGTCGGTGACGTCGGCGACCTGGGCGTCGAGGTGGGCGAGCATGGCGTCGGCGTCGAGGGTGGCGGCGACGCCGTGGGCGCCGGCGCCGATCGAGACGGTGCGGCCGGCGACGGTCTCGTCGGCGATGACCGGCAGAGCCCGCAGCGAGCCGAAGGGGGTGATCGTCCCCCGCTCGTAGCCGGTCACCTCGCGGGCGATCTCCTTGTCCGGCAACGAGATCCGGTTGACCGACAGCAGCGCCCGCAGCTTGGGCCAGGAGATCTGGCGGTCGCCGGGGACGAGGACGAAGAGGTGGTCACCCTCCCCCCTTCGCACGACCAGGGTCTTGATGATGTCGCGCGGCTCGACCCCGCGGGCCGCGGCCGCCTCCTCGAGGGAGCGGACCATGCCGTGCCGGGTGATGGTGTGCTCGATGCCGCTGTCGGTCAGGGCTCGTGCCGCTCGGGTGCCGCCGTCCATGGTCAGCAGCCTACGGCCGCCCGAGTCGCGCTCTCAGGCGCTGGCTCAGCTCGACGTCGTGCTGGAGCCGGCTGAGCTCGGCGGCGCGAGCAGCCACTCCCTGCGTCCGCAGGTGCTCCGCCAGGTACTCCCAGTGGTCGCGCGCCATGTCGACAGCCGTCAGACCGTCGTAGGGCTCGTCCGGGCCGACCACGGTCACAGCCGTCTCGGCGATCTCCTCGACGGTCGTGTGCTGCCAGAGGTCGTCGGGGCCTGGGTGGTCCAGCCACGGTCGGCGAGCAGGACCCGCCGGGTGCCGTCGTCGAGGACGGCCAGGTGGAGCGCGGACACGGACATCGACCGGGGGCCGTTGGCGCCACCGTCGAGGTCGACGACGGTCAGCAAGCGCGTCACGGAGTCCATGACGGTTCATCCTGCCAGCACGCACACATCACATGACGTTATGAATACCCAAACTCAGGCTTATGATTGGACGCATGGCCTTCTTCACCTTCCCCAACCCGGTCAACGACAAGGCGGCGCGCACGGTCGCCACCGGTGTCGTCGCAATCAGCGTGCTGACGCTCGTGACCGGCTGGTGGTGGCTGCTCGTGCCGCTCGCGCTGGGCTTCCTCGGTCGGGTCCTCGCCGGGCCCCGGCTCAGCCCCCTCGGCTGGCTGGCGATGCGAGTCGTGGCGCCGCGCCTCGGCGAGCCGGTGCTCACCCCGGGGCCGCCGAAGCGCTTCGCCCAGGGCATCGGCCTGGCCTTCTCGACGACCGCAGCGGTCCTCGCCCTCGGTCTCGGCCTGCAGACCGCCGCGGGGATCGTGCTCGGCGTGCTCGTCGTCTTCGCGACCCTCGAGGCGGCGCTCGGCTTCTGCGCCGGCTGCTGGGCCTTCGGTCACCTCATGCGCCTGGGCGTCATCCCCGAGGAGACGTGCGAGGCCTGCGCCGACATCACCCGTCGCCGCCCGGCCGTCGAGGAGCCGGTGACGACGGCCTGAGCCGCCGCCCCCCTTCGAAGAAGAAGCGCCCGGTCGATCGGGCGCTTCTTCTTCGAAGGGGGGCGTCGTGCCGCCCGCGGCCCTCAGCGACCGAGGAAGGCGTCGAAGAGCGCCTGCGTCTCGGGCAGTGCGGCCCGGGCGCGGATCGTCTCCGCCTCGTCCTGACCGCTCTCCTCACGAGAGCGAAGGGAGCCAGCCCGCAGCAGTCGTCGGGTCTGGCCGTAGGCGCCGGCCGGTCCGGCGGCCCAGGTGGCCGCGAGCTCA
>NZ_JBNFOF010000115.1:0-9843 GCF_057364645.1 Janibacter sp. CFPM2_SD2 | reverse complement strand
GTGTCCGACCACGACTCCCGCTGCGGCACACCCCGCGAGATGCCCTCGCGCCACGAGGGCCACCTCGGCCGCCTCGAGCACCGCCCCGGGCCCCGACCGATCGCGGCCAGCCCGTCGGCCAGCTCCTCCTCGGGTGCCTGCCACAGGTCCGGCATCTCGAGGGCGGCGATCGTCAGGGCGCGCACCGAGTCCCGCAGGCCCGACACGAGCCCCAGATCCCCCCACTGCGTCGCCTCTGACATGCTTCGATCATACGTTCGAATCGAGGCCTGAGGAACCCCCAAAGGCCTGTGAATTCAAGGAAGTTCGCCGCGAGCCTGGGGACAAATGGCCGGTGCGACGTCAGCCGCCGAGGCCCGCCCAGGGATCCTCGCGCTCCCAGAGCCGCGGCAGGTGGAGGGCGACGCCGTCCTCGTCGGCGAGGCGATCGAGGACGCTCATCGTGACGTCGAGGTCATCACCGGCGTAGGGCAGGGCGCGCAGCGGCTGGTCGAGGGGACGGAAGAAGTCGTCCCAGTGCGTCAGCACCACCCGGCGGGCCCCCACGGCGCGGACCGTGTGCTCCCAGTAGGCCTCGATGTAGTCCTGCGGCTGCACCCCCAGCTGCCCGACCCCCAGGTAGGCGACCTCGGCGTCGAGACCGGCGAGCGCGCCCGGCACGTACCCGGCGCTGCCCTGCAGCAGGGCGGTCCGGCCGCTGCGGTGGGTGAGCAGGATCGACCACGCCTCACCGCAGCGGTAGGCACCGACCTTGACCGGTGGGGTCAGCGGGGCGTCGATGTCGCCCGGGTACCGATCCGGCGGGCAGTGGCTCGACGCGACGAAGGTCAGGGAGAAGGCACCGCACTCCACGGAGTCGCCGGAGGCGATGACCCGGATGCGGTCCCGGTCGAGGCCACCGCCCACGCCCAGGTTGGCCGTCGACTCGCCACCGACGAGCAGGGCACCCGTGCGCTCGGCGACGACGGCGGAGTCGAGGGCGTGGTCGTAGTGCGTGTGGACGGGGATCACCGCGTCCAGCCCGTCGAGGCCCGCATCGCCGAGGGCTCGGTCCAGGGCGGCATCGATGCGCTCGACGGATGGCGCGACCTTGCCCAGACCCACCTGGAGCAGACCGGGCCGGGAGAAGAACCCATCGGTCATCACGGCGGACTCACCGTCCTGGACGAGCAGCGTCGAGACACCCATGAAGGTCACCGCCAGCGCACCCTCCCCGGCGACCGGGACGTCGAGGCGTGAGGCGTAGGTGGCGAGGTCCGGGCGGCCGGGCTTCAGACGCATCCGGTCAGGCTATCCGGGCCCGGCGTGACGGGCCCGGTCACATCCGTGGTGCCGGTGTCGTCAGATCGGTGACAGCATCGACCCGAGAGGAGCGGTCATGGACCCGGCACAGCAGGCAGAGGACTTCGAGGCGGAGCGCCCACGGCTCGTCGGCCTGGCGACGCGCATCCTCGGCGACCACGCCGAGGCCGAGGACGTCGTGCAGCAGGCATGGCTGCGACTGCACGGCACGGACACCGACATCGAGTCGCTGCCCGCCTGGCTCACGACGGTGACCACCCGCCTGTGCCTCGACCGGCTCAAGTCACGAACTCCGGTGCCGCACAGCGAGATCGAGCCGACCATCACGGCTCCCGACATCGCCGACGACGTCGTCCTGGCCGACACCGTCGGGGTCGCGCTGCAGGCGGTCATCGACCGGCTCTCGCCCGGTGAGCGGGTCGCCTTCGTGCTGCACGACAGCTTCGGCTTCGACTTCGCGACCATCGCCGCGATCCTCGGCACGACACCCGCCGCGGCGCGCAAGCTCGCCTCGCGGGCGCGGGGGAAGGTGCGGGGGCGGGGGTCAGAGAGGGCCGACTGGGAGGTCGTGGACGCCTTCATGGCGGCCGCGCGCGAGGGCGACTTCGACTCCCTTCTGCGGCTGCTCGCACCGGACGCGACGATCACGGCCGACGCAGCCGCCGTCGCGAGCGGCACGCCGGAGCGGGTCGACGGGCGACGGGAGATCGCCGAGTTCTTCAACGGCAGCGCCCACGCCGCCCTCGCCGTGCTCGTCGACGAGCGCCCCGGCTCCGCCTGGTTCCACCGCGGCGAGGCCAAGGTGCTCTTCGACTTCGACGTCGTGGACGGCGTCGTGCAGGGCATCACCTTCCGCGCCGAGCCCGAGGTGCTCGAGCGCGTCACCCGGCGCGAGGACACCCGGCGCTGACCGGTCACATCCGCATTTCCCCGATCGTCATCACCACGAGAGACCACCACGAGAGGATCACCCGATGAAGACCATGACCTGCCAGCAGCTCGGCGGCCCCTGCGACCTCGCCCACCGCGGCGAGACGCACGACGATGTCATCAACGCCCAGGACCAGCACCTCAAGGCGATGGAGAAGGCGGGCGACGCCGCGCACCAGCCCGCCCGCGACGAGATGAAGAAGCGCTGGCGCCGCCCCCGCAAGGCGCTCGGTTGGTACAACGAGATGAAGCAGACCTTCGCTGCCCTGCCGGAGGACTGAGCCGGCCCGGCCCGGTCTCCCTCAGGGGCGCGAGCGCCCCACCAGCACCATCGCCCCGGCACCTCCCAGTGCGCCCACCGCGTACCAGAGGAGGTCGACCGGGGCGAAGGTCGTCCCGAGCACCCAGCGCAGCTGCGGCACCCGCGCCGGCAGACCGGTCAGCTGGGCCAGCTCGACGACCACGCACAGCGCCAGGGCCACCCCGGCCACGACGAGCGGGCGCGGCGTCTCACGACTCGGCCACACCAGACGAAGGACGACGTCATCGTCGACTGGCCGGAGGACGGCAACAAGGCGTCCGAGGAGGGGCTGCGCGAGATGCAGAACAAGGTCGCCGAGGCCGCGGGCGTCGGGGTGGGTGTGCCCGTCCTCGGCGTGCCCGACGTCGGACGAGCTTCACGGCGCACCCGCTCGGCGGAGCCGTCATCGGCCGGGCGTCCGACGCCTACGGCCGGATCAAGGGCCACCCCGGGCTCTACGTCATGGACGGTGCCGGCATCCCCGGCAGCACCGGCACGGCCAACCCCTCGCTGACGATCACCGCGCTCCCCGAGCGCAACATCGCGAAGATCATCGCCGACGGGCGGTGACCTCCTCGGGGTCGGTCACGCCTCGAGCAGGCCGACCCCCGGGCCGTCGAGATCCGCCATCGCCACGTCGCGCCCCGCGATCACGAGCAGCAGGGCGAGGGCTGGCCCGCGCACCTCGGGTCCGTCGCCGAGGGTGAGGTCGAGGTCGGTGGCCCGCAGCGTCACCCGCGCGACGGTCTCGCGACCTCCGCCGACGGCGGCGGGCGTGCGCGCCTGGTAGCGAAGCGCGCCCTCGACCGCCTCGGGGGCGTAGTCGTGCCCGATGCCGAGCGGTCGCCGGATGTCCTCGCCGTGGACGACCTCCTCTACGAGGCGGCTCTCGAGCGGGGCGAGCCGGGTGGCGGTCCCGTCCGCCGACCGGCCACCTCACGCAGGCTGCGCAGCGTCTCGCGGGGCGTCGCCCCGCGGTGCCGGTCGACGCCCTCCTGGGTCATCCGCTCGAAGTCACCGCGTGCCCGCACCATCCCCCGCACGAGGCCGAAGGGGGTGGCGAGCGCGTTGGCGACGAGGTGCGCCGCGACGTCGTGCACGCTCCACCCGTCGCAGAGCGAGGCCGTGCGCCACTGCTCGTCGGTCAGCTGCTCGAGGTCGTCGGCGAGCGCCCGGCGCTCGGCGTGGACGAGGTCCCACACATCGGTCATGGCCTCACCCTGACAGGTCCGGCCGACAGCGTCGCCGGACCCGGCCCATGACGAAGGGGAGGCCCCGCGCCGAGCGCAGGACCTCCCCTTCGGCAGGAGTGGTGCGGGTCAGGCCGGGACGACCGGGCGGCCCTGCAGCACCCGCCACGTGTAGGCCGCCGCGATGGACAGCACCGGGACGGTGATGAGCAGCGCCAGGCCGAGGGTGCACAGCGAGACGATGATGATGAGGATCGCGAGGAGCGCCAGCAGCAGCGTCGGGCCGACGTTCTTCGTCGTGAAGTTGAAGCTCGCCACGATGCCGTCGACACCCGACTCGCCGTCGAGGACGGCCATGTTGGTGTAGTAGAGCAGGTAGGCCGCGACGATGCCCGGCAGGATGCACATGAGGGTGCCGACGAAGGTCACGATCATGACGATGATGCCCGCGATGATCGCCTGACCCCACGGGATGCGGGTGAACATCGCCCCCAGGTCGGTGCGTCCGGTGTCGACGACGTCGAGCGCGCCGCGCACCAGCGCCAGGCCGAGCACCCAGCTGATGATGCCGGAGACGAAGCTCGTCATCAGCGAGATCAGCTGGTGGAGCAGGTAGTTCTCCGGCAGGCCGGTCACCGGGTCGATGGTGCTGCCGGTGCCGAGGAGGCTGCCGGTCGTCGCGAGGTTGGTGCCGAAGCTGATCGCCGCGCTGATGACGAGCATGACGGCGGTGATGATCATGAAGGGGCCGACGTTCTTGGTGAAGAGCTGCCAGCCGTAGGTCAGCGCGTCCATCGGGCTGTACGGCGGCTGCATCCCGCCGAACTGGGGCGGCATGCTGCCACCGCCGTAGGCCGGCGGACCGCCGGCACCGGGCGGCGGAGGTGGCGCCCGCCCCCGGCGGCGTGCCGTAGGGCTTGCTCGGCTGACCGCCGTGCGGCTGGCCGGGCTGACCGCCGTAGGGCTGGTTGCCGTAGGGCGAGGGCGACCCGTAGGGCTGGCCGCCCTGCGGCTGGGAGCCCCCGTAGGGCGGCTGGCCACCGGATCCGGGCGGGGTCGACGGCTGGTCGGGCGGGTACGGAGGCTGGCTCATGGGCCCCACCCCATCGCATGTGGCGCACCGCGGCAAGCAGCGACGCGGGGGAGGACTCCCCTCACGCCTCGACGAGCAGCTCCCGGGTGATGTCGGCGATGGTGGCGGCCCCGACGAGACCCATGGTCAGGTCGAGCTCGGCGAGCACGTTGTCGATGACCGCGCTGACCCCGGCGGCGCCGTCGATGGCGAGGCCGTAGACGTGCGGGCGGCCGAGCAGGCAGGCGTCGGCGCCGAGGGCGAGCGCGACGAAGAGGTCCGCCCCGGAGCGCACCCCGCTGTCCATGAGCACCGTCGGCTCGGGCCCGACCGCGTCGCGCACGCGGACCAGCGCGTCGAGGGCCGCGATCGACCGATCGACCTGTCGCCCACCGTGGTTGGAGACGACGACGGCGTCGACCCCGGCGTCGAAGGCCCGCCGCGCATCGTCCTCGTGGAGGATCCCCTTGAGCACCACGGGCAGGCGGGTGCGCTCCCGCAGGGTCGCGATGTGCTCCCACGAGAGCGCGGGGTTGGAGTAGATGTCGAGGAAGGTCTCGACCGCCGCCCGCGGCTCCGGCGAGCGCAGGTTGTCGCGGACGCCGCCGGGGTGCTCGCGGCTCATCGAGAGCAGGGTGCCGACTCCCCCCTTCGCCGCACGGGCCGCCTGCAGCGGCTTGCGCGGGTCGACCCCGAGGGACTGCGCGGCGCGCGCACCGGCGGCGAGCCGCTCGCGGACCAGCTGCATGAAGCGGGGGTCGGACGTGTACTGGGCGATGCCCTGCCCCCGGGCGAAGGGGAGGGACCCCAGGTCGAGGTCGGCGGTGCGCCAGCCGAGCATGGTCGTGTCGAGCGTGACGACGAGCGCCTGCGCCCCGGCTGCCTCGGCCCGGCCGATCATCGAGTCGACGAGGCCCTCGTCGGTCGACCAGTAGAGCTGGTACCAGAAGGGGGTGCCGGCCATCGCCTGCGCCGTCTCCTCCATCGGCGAGCAGCCCTGGCAGGAGAAGACGTAGGGCACGCCGCTGGCGTGGGCCCCCTGCGCGATGAGCAGGTCGGCGTCGTCGGTGACGAGCCCGGCGGCACCGACCGGGGCGAGGAGCAGCGGTGCGGCGAGCTCGGTGTCCAGGACCGTCGTCGTCAGGTCACGCGTCGTCGTCGCGTGCAGCATCCGCGGCACGACCTGCCAGCGGTCGAAGGCGGCGCGGTTGGCGCGCATCGTCGCACCGCCCCCGGCTCCACCCGCGATGTAGGCCCAGGCCTTGCGGCTCAACGCTGCTCGTGCGCGACGCTCGAGCTCGGCGACGTCCGTCGGGACGGTGGGCGCCATGCCGAGCGCACCGGGTCGGTAGATCGCGTCCTGGCGGGCACGACCGGGGGCGGGCTGGGGAGTCGTCATGAGCGCAGGTTAGGGCCCCGAACCGGTGAGATCGGCCACAACGAGGACCCCGTCCGCACCCTGACCTTTCGTTGACCTCATGGGCTTCTGGGGTGGTTTGGGCGCGATTGCCATCATTAGCCCTTCGTTGGCCTGCGAGTTACCTTCCGCTCAACGCCACGCACAACACCACATCGGAAGGAAGGCATGTCGACGCCACCCCTGGGGATCGCCACGATCGTGCTGCTGCTCGTCCTCTTCTACGGCCTGACCATGGTCATGTCGGTGAAGATCAGCCGCGGTGAGGAAAATGCCGACGAGTACATGACGGCCGGGCACAACATCGGCTTCGGCATCTCCGCGGCCTCGATGACCGCGACGTGGATCTGGGCCTCGTCGATGTATGCCTCCGTCACCTCCGGATACACCTACGGCATCTCCGGGCCGATCCACTACGGGCTCTGGGGCGCGCTGATGATCCTCTTCATCTACCCCTTCGGCCGGCGGATCCGGGCGGTCGCCCCCCACGCGCACACCCTCGCCGAGGTCATGCGGGCGCGGCACGGCCGCTCGAGCCAGCTGATGCTCGCGATCTCCAACGTCCTCGGCAGCGTCATCTCGCTGATGTCCAACTTCATCGCCGGCGGTGCGCTCATCGCGATGCTCTCGCCGATGAGCTTCATCCAGGGCGTGCTGATGATCGCGGCCGGCGTGCTCATGTACACGATCTGGTCGGGCTTCCGCGCCTCGGTGCTCACCGACTTCGCCCAGGTCGTCGCCATGCTCCTGGCCGTCGTCGTCCTCGTCCCCGCCTTCTTCTTCGTCCTCGGTGGGCCCGACCTGCTGCGCGAGGGCGCCGGCAACCTCACCGCCCACCAGTCGAGCTTCTTCTCCTCCGAGGCCTTCCTCGGCCAGGGCGCCCCCTACATCGCCGCCGTCCTCGCCTACGCCATCGGCAACCAGACGATCGCCCAGCGCCTCTTCGCCGTGCGCGAGGACCTCATCAAGCCGACCTTCGTCACCGCGACGATCGGCTACGGCGCGACGATCATCGGCGTCGGCATGATGGGCGTGCTCGCCCTCTACGCCGGCATCGACCCGGCCGGCGGCGACCCCAACAACCTGCTGCCGCAGATGGCCGCGACCCACCTCGCGACCCCGCTCATCGTCGTCTTCTTCGTCATGATCATCGGGTCGCTGTCCTCGACGGCCGACTCCGACCTGGCCGCCCTCTCGTCGATCGTCATGACCGACATCTACGGCGACCGCGCCCGCCGCCAGGGGACGATCAACCCCGCGACGATGCTGCTCATCGGGCGCCTGACGATGGTCGTCGCCACGGTCGCGGCGGTGCTCTTCGCCGCCCTCGAGCTCAACATCCTCGACCTGCTCGTCTTCGTCGGCGCGATGTGGGGCTGCCTCGTCTTCCCCGTCATCGCCTCCTTCTACTGGTCGAAGGTCACCAACGCCGCCTTCACCGTCTCCGTCCTCGTCGCCTTCGCGGTCTTCCTCCCGGTGCGCTTCGGCTGGCTGCCGCAGAGCGGGGCGCTCGACCTCGTCATCGACGTCGTCGGCATCATCGGCGCCGGCATCGTCGTCGGCCTGATGGCCTTCGGCTTCTTCGGTGCCCGGGTGGGCATGGCCCTCGGTGCCGTCTTCGCGGTGGGGGTCGCCCCCTTCGCCATCGGGGTGATCTCGCAGTACCCGGCGCTGTCCGGCTCGCTCACCGCCTATGCCGTCTCGACGATCGTCTGCGTCGTCATGTCGCTGGCCTCCCGCGAGGAGCCCTTCGACTTCGCCCTCATCTCGCGGCGGACCGGTGACTTCACCGACGACGAGGCGGCGGACGCCCAGCCCGCCGGCGACGACGACCCCGACCTCGAGCCCGCTCGCGCCTGACCCGGAAGGACCACCATGTCGATCACCGCACTGACCCTCTACATCCTCGTCTGGCCGGCCATCGTGGCCGTGATCCTCGGCGTCATCTGCGTCGCCTTCTACAAGGAGTGGCGCGCCGCCAAGGACGAGGGGCGCCGGATCATCTGACCGCACGGGGCGGGCCGGAGGCGCCACACTGGGTGGATGGCAGCGACCGTCCGCCCCGCCGGTCCGCCCGACGCCGAGGTCGTCGGGCGGCTGCTCCACGACTTCAACGTCGAGTTCGACGAGGTGTCGACGCCGAGCGCCGAGGACTTCGCCGGGCGCTTCGAGCACCTGCTGGCCCGTGACGACGTGCTCGTGCTGCTGACCGAGGAGGGTGCTGCGACAACGGGCTTCGCCTACCTCACGCTGCGCCCGACGCCCTACTACGACGGGCTGCTCGGCCAGCTCGAGGAGCTCTACGTCGTGCCGGAGCTGCGCGACCAGGGCATCGGCACGCTCCTGCTCACCACCGCGGTCGAGCACATCGTGGCGAAGGGGGCCGCGGAGCTGCACATCAACGTCGACGAGATCGACGTCGACACCCGCCGCTTCTACGAGCGGCACGGGTTCGTCAACGTCCACCCGGGCGCCGACTACCGCATGCTCTGCTACCTGCGCGAGCTGTGATCCCGTGCGCCCGTGGGTCGCAGGTCTCGTCGCGGCGACCGCGCTGACCCTCGTCGCGTGCACGAGCCCCGCGCCGGAGGCCGGCCGGTGGCAGCCGGTCGACCTCCCCGGTCCGGGGCGGGTGGTGACCCTGACCGGGATCGATGACGGGCTGCTCGTCGGCCGCTACGACGAGGGCGCCCGGGAGCGGGCTTCGCTCACGGTCGTCGGCCCGGACGGCAGCAGCCGGCCGGTCGCGATGGACACGCGCTGGGAGTGGGCCGGGAGGGAGGCGGAGCTGCTCTCCGTCAGCGAGCACGAAGGGGAGGTCGTCGCCCTCGGCGGGCACCGCGCGGGCGCGCACGGGAATGTGCGCTGGACCGTGTGGAGCGGCGACCTCGACGAGGTGGTCGAACAGCCGCAGACCTTCGAGACCTTCGGCGGGTGGGACGCCGGCGGCATCGCCGGCACCTCTGCCTCGCAGGCCGGCCCGATGATCCTCGGCAGCTGGGTCGACCCGGGCCGGCACGGTCTCGACGTGGCGTTGTGGACGCGGCACGGCGACCGGTGGGCCCGGGCGGCACGGCCCGGCAGCGGCCTGGCCGCGACCGCCGACCGACAGCCCTCACCCGGCGCGGTGACCGACCTGCCCGGTGGAGGCCTGCTGGCCGTGGGCTGGGTGACGGTGCTCGGCGAGCGCATCCGCGACGAGGCGGTCCTGTGGACCGCTGCCGACCCGGCCGGACCGTGGCGCGAGGTGGCGCTCCCTTCGACCGGGGCTGGCACGCAACGCCCGACGGCGGTCGACTGCGCCGACGACCACTGCGTCGTCGCCGGGAGCAGCGACGAGGACGTCGCTCTGTGGCGGGTCGACCTCGCGGACGGTCGGGTGGTGCCGGCGCGGCCGCGGACGGTGCTGTCCGACGTGGTGCACTCCTCCGCCCCGGTGATCCGGGTGGCCGCCGGTGAGGTCGACACCGTCGCGCACAGCGAGCCTGCGGGCGGCGCTGCCGGCGGTCGGGAAGGGACGACGCGGGGTCGTGCGGACGGCTCCGGGTGACGAGGACCTGGCGCCCACCGAGCTGCCCGGCCGGCTCGCCGCCATGGCCACCGAGCCCCAGCGGCCGCCCGTCTCTCGCGA